>NZ_JACGMO010000009.1:0-92967 GCF_015354745.1 Micromonospora sp. S-DT3-3-22 | reverse complement strand
GCGGTGGAGCTGGACCTGCGGCCGGCCCCCGGCGGGCGCGGCACCGAGCTGGCGGTCCGGCCGCTCGGCGGGCTCGCCGCCCTCCCCGGGATGGCCGCCCACCTGGTCGGCGACGACCCCGACGGCTACCTGCGGCAGGTGTTGCGCGCGGTACGGCAGCTCGTCGAGACCGGTGAGGTGCTGCGCGCCGACCGGCCGGCCGTCGAGCGGCCCGCCCCCGACCGGCCGGCGGTGCCCGGATGAGGGCGCTGTGCTGGGAGGGCGTCGACCGGCTCGCGGTACGCCAGGTGCCCGATCCGGAGCTGCGCAACGCCCACGACATGATCGTGCGGGTACGGCGCAGTGCCACCTGCGGGACCGACCTGCCGTTGCTCGCCGGGCGGGTGCCGGGCCTGTCCGCCGGTGACGTGCTCGGGCACGAGTTCCTGGGCGACGTGGCCGAGGTCGGCCCGGCGGTACGCCGGCACCGCCTCGGGGACCGGGTGGTGGTCTGCGCCGCCGTGGCCTGCGGGAACTGCTGGTACTGCCGGCAGGGGCTGTACTCCTGCTGCGACAACGGCGCGCCCGCCGCGACGGTCACCGAGGCGGCCTGGGGGCAACCCACCGGCGGCTGTTACGGCCATCCCCGGACGGCGGGTGGGTTCGCCGGCAGCCACGCCGAGTACGTCCGGGTGCCGTACGCCGACGTGGGGGCGTTCACCGTGCCCGACCCGGTCAGCGACGACCGGGCGGTGTTCGCCTCGGACGCCGCCCCCGCCGGTTGGATGGGTGCCGAGCTGGGTGCGGTCCGCCCCGGTGACGTGGTGGCGGTGTGGGGGGCGGGTGCGGTGGGTCAGCTCACCGCGCAGGCGGCGACGGTGCTCGGCGCGGACCGGGTGATCGTGATCGACCGCTACCCGGAGCGGTTGCGGATGGCCGAACGGCACACCGGTGCCGAGACGCTGCACTACGAGCACACCGACGTCCCCGCCGAGCTGCGGGAACGCAGTGGGGGCCGGGGTCCCGACGTGTGCGTGGAGGCGGTCGGGGTGGCCGACGGCGGTGGCCGTCCGCTGTCGCTGGCCGACCGGTTCACCGGCCGGGGCGGCCCGGTCGAGGACCCGTTGGCGCTGCGGGAGGCGGTGCACGCCTGCCGTAAGGGCGGCACGGTCTTCGTCTCGGGCACCTTCACCGGTTTCGTGGACGCCTTCCCGCTGGGCGCGGTGATGCACAAGGGGCTCACCCTGCGCAGCGCGCGGCAGCACGGCCAACGGTGGATTCCGATGCTGCTGGACCGGATGGCCCGCGACGAGCTGCGTACCGAACACCTGGCGACGCACCGGTTCGACCTGGACCAGGCTCCGACCGGGTACGCGCTGTTCCGGGACCGGGCCGACGGCTGTGTGCGGGCGGTGTTCACCCCGCACGGCTGAGCCGCCCGGTGGCCCGCCAGCCGCTGCGGGTCGGGCGCGGGTGGCACACTCGGCGGATGCGCCCCGACCGCCCGTACGACCTCGTCCTGTTCGGCGCGACCGGTTTCACCGGCGGGCTGACCGCCGAGTACCTGGCCCGGCACGCCCCGGCGGGGCTGCGCTGGGCGCTGGCCGGCCGCAACCCGGCGAAGCTGTCGGCGGTGCGGGACCGGCTCGCCGCCATCGAGCCGGCCCTGGCCACGCTGCCGCTGCTGACCGCCGACGTCACCGACGCCGGGTCGCTGCGGGCGGTGGTGGAGGGCGCCCGGGTGCTCGCCACCACCGTCGGGCCGTACGTGCACCACGGGGAGCCGCTGGTCGCCGCGTGTGCCGCCGCCGGCACCGACTATCTCGACATCACCGGCGAGCCGGAGTTCGTGGACCTGATGTACGTGCGGCACCACGCCGAGGCGGTCCGCACCGGGGCCCGGCTGGTGCACGCCTGCGGCTTCGACTCGGTCCCGCACGACCTGGGCGTCTGGTACACCGTCCGGCAGTTGCCGGCGGACGGGCCGATCAGCGTCGACGGGTTCGTCCGGGCCGGGGGCAGGTTCTCCGCCGGCACGTACCATTCGGCGCTCACCGCGTTCTCCCGTACCGCGCAGACGAAGCGGGCGGCGCAGGCCCGGCGGGCGGTCGAGCCCCGGCCGGACGGACGCCGGGTCCGTGCGGTGGCCGGGAAGCTGGGCCGGTCGGCGGCGACCGGCATGTGGGCGGTGCCGCTGCCCACCATCGACCCGCAGGTGGTACGCCGGTCCGCCGCCGCCCGCCCGGAGTACGGCCCGGACTTCCGCTACCGGCACTTCGCCGCCGTCAGGCGGCTGCCCACGGTGCTGGCGGCGGGGGCGGGGATGGCCGGGGTGGTGGGGCTGGTGAAGCTGCCGCCGACCCGGCGTTGGCTGCTCGGCCGGCTCGCCTCCGGGCAGGGGCCGAGCGCGGAGCAGCGGGCCCGGTCGTGGTTCCGGGTGCGGTTCGTCGGCGAGGGCGGCGGCCGGACCGTCCGCACCGAGGTCGCCGGCGGCGACCCCGGCTACGACGAGACCGCCAAGATGCTCGCCGAGTCGGCCCTCTGCCTGGCGTACGACGAGCTGCCCGCCACGTCCGGGCAGCTGACCCCGGTGGCGGCGATGGGGGACGCGCTGCTGGACCGGTTGGTGCGGGCGGGGATCACGTTCCGGGTGCTCCCGTAGTGGGGACGACGGCCGGGTCGCGGGGCCGGCGGCGGCCGGTGCGGGCTTGACCCTCGACCTGGTTGAGGCGACAGCATCGTGGGCATGGAGAGCGAGCTGCTGAGCATCGGCGAGCTGGCCCGGGCCAGTGGCCTGACGGTCAGCGCGCTGCGGTTCTACGACCGGTGCGGGGTGCTGACCCGACGCTTGTCGACCCGGTGAACGGGTACCGCTGGTACACCGCCGCGCAGGTGACGCCGGCCCGGCTGGTGGCCGGCCTGCGCCGGATCGGCATGCCGCTGGCCGGGATCACCGCCGCGTTGCGGCTGCGCGACGAGCCGGCGCGGGTCGGGCGGCTGCTCGACGCGCACCTGCGCCGGTTGGAGGACGGTCTCGCCGACGCCCGCCGCGAACTCTCCCGGATCCGTGCCCTGATCGATCCCGAGGAGTGTCCGATGACCACCCGAATCACCCTGTCCCCCGTCGCCCTGGCCGCCGCCGTCGACGCCGTCCGGTTCGCTGTCGGCACCGACCCCGACCTGCCGGTGCTCGGCGGTGTGCTGCTGGACGTGGAGTCCGACGGCGTACGGCTGGTGGCGACCGACCGCTACCGGATGGCGCTGGCCCGCGCCGGTGGCCGGGTGGACGGCCCGCCGGTGCGGGCGCTGCTGCCGGCGGCGGCCGTCGACGAGTTCCGGGCGCTGCTGGACACCACCGAACAGGTGCGGCTGACCGTCGCCGGCGGGGAGGTCGCCGTCGCCGTCGCCGGGGTCGAGGCCCGCTCGGCGGTGCTGCCGGACGAGTTCACCGACTACCGGCGGCTGCTGCGCCGTCCGGCGGACGCCACGGCCCGGCGGGTTCCGGTCGACGTGGCGGCGCTGCGTAGCGCGCTGCGGTCCACCACCCCCACGGTGACCCGGGAGCACGAGGGGGTGGCGCTGCCGGTGACGGTGCTGGGGGTGGACGACCGCGACGGGCTGCGCCTGGTCGACGCCGCCGAACTGGCCGGGCCGGACCCGACCGACCTGCTGGTCGGGGTGAACGGGGACTTCCTGCTCGATGCCCTGGACGCCGCCGGCGGCCCGCAACTGGTGTTGGAACTCGACGGTCCGATCGCCCCGCTGGCCGTGCGCCGCCCCGACGACGAGGACACCTTCTCGATCCTGATGCCGATCCGGCTCTGACTCCCGCCTTCCGGTAGCGGTGGCGGGCACCCCGCGTTCAACGGCGTCGTTAGGGCAGCAGGCCGCAGCAGGGCTCGAAAGCGGCACCGACAGCGATTACCGGGAGTGAATTGAGAGATCAACCCGGCATCGTCACCTTCGGTGATGGGCAAAGTCGCCGGCCGTCAAGCCGGGCCGGGCACGAGGCAGAGGGCCGGGTGGCGAAGGCAGGCGCGTCCCCGTCGCCAGCGGCGGGTGCGGATGACGCCGGTGCGGGCCCCCGCCCCGGGGGTCCCGGGCAGCGCGCGTCAGCACCGGGGCCGGGGGCCGGCGGGCGCGACGGTAGCATCGGAGGGTCCCACCTGACCGCCTGGACGGAGCGTACGGAGCAGCATGCTCGACATGGAGTTGATCCGGAAGGATCGCGAGGCGGTGGCGACCGCGCTCGCGAAGCGACTGGATCCCGCCGAGGTCAACCGGGTCCTGGACGACATCCAGCGACTCGACCAGGAACGCCGCGCCCTGATCACGGAGATCGACGCCGAGCGGCAGCGCCGCAAGGCCGAGGCCCGGGCGTACGCGCAGGCGAAGCGGGCCGGCACCACGCCGGAGTCCGTCGCGCCGGAGGTCGAGCGCAAGCAGCTCGCCGAGCTGGAGTCCCAGCTCGACGAGGTGCAGTCCCGGCTGCGCGGCACGATGAGCGAGCTGCCCAACCTGCCCGCCGACGACGTGGTGCCCGGCGGCAAGGAGGCCAACCGGGTGGTGAAGACCTTCGGTGCGCCGCCGGTCATCGAGACGATCCGCGACCACGTGGAGCTGAGCCGGGCGCTCGGCCTGGTCGACCACGAGCGGGGCGTCAAGCTCGGCGGTTCGGGCTTCTGGATGTACACCGGCCTGGGCGCCCGGCTGGAGTGGGCGCTGATCAACTGGTTCATCGACGAGCACGTGCGGGCCGGCTACGAGTTCCTGCTCCCGCCGCACCTGCTGCTGGACACCGCCGGTTTCGCCGCCGGCCAGTTCCCCAAGTTCTACGACGACGTCTACCACCTGGACCGGGAGTCCGCCCCGCGCGGGCAGTTCCTGCTGCCCACCTCGGAGACGGCGATCCTCGGCGCCTACCAGGACGAGATCCTGGAGACGTCGAAGCTGCCGCTGAAGGCGTTCGCGTACACCCCCTGCTACCGGCGGGAGGCGGCCGGTTCGCACTCCGACGAGCGCGGCACCGTACGCGGGCACCAGTTCAACAAGGTGGAGATCTTCCAGTTCACCCTGCCCGAGCAGGCCGACGCGGCGCTGGAGGAGATGCTCGCCCACGCGGAGAGCCTGGTCGAGAAGCTGGGCCTGCACTACCAGCGCAGCCTGCTGTCGGCCGGTGACGCCAGCGCTTCGATGAAGAAGACCCTCGACATCGAGGTGTGGATGCCGAGCACCGGCAAGTACAAGGAGGTGTCGTCGGTCTCCTGGGCCGGTGACTACCAGGCCCGCCGGGCCGCCATCCGCTACCGCGAGCCGGGCGGCAAGCAGACCCGGTTCGTGCACACGCTCAACGGTTCGGCGCTGGCCACCAGCCGGCTCTTCCCGGCCATCCTGGAGCAGTTCCAGCAGCCCGACGGTTCGGTACTGGTGCCCGAGGTGCTCCGCGACCGGCTCGGCACCGACCGGCTCACCCCGGTGCGCTGAGGCGTCCGGTGGGCGGCGGGGTCCTGCGGGCACCCGCCGCCCACCGCCCTCACGTCCGCCCGGCGTCGCGGGTGCGGGTGCGGTGCCGCAGCGCCGCCACCGCGAGCAGCACGACCAAAAGCCCGGCGAGCACCGCCGGGCCGGCCGTGTCCAGCGCCGTCACCAGCGTCCGTTGGACCCGGGCCGCGCCGACCACCACCGGGTCGCCGAAGGCGTCGTGCCGGCCCTGGGCGAGGCGGACCTCGTACCAGCCGTACCAGGCGACGTAGCCGCCGGCGACGAGCAGCACCAGACCGCTGAGCCGGGGCACCCACGCGCCGACGCCGCGCAGCCCACGGACCACCCGGCCGCGCAGCAGCGCCACGCCGAGCGCCGCCACCGCCACCACCAGCCCCATCCCGATCGCGTACGCGACGAACAGCGCCAGCCCGCGCAGGGTCGACCCGGCCTGGAGGCTGGTCACCACGATCGCCAGGAACGGGGCGATCGAGCAGCTCAGCGACGCCAGCGCGTACGCCATGCCGAACAGCGCCATGGACGGCAGCGAACGGGTCAGGCGGGGGGCGCGGGCCGACGGGCGCGGGGTGGGCAGCCGGCGGCCGGCGAGCAGCCAGCAGCCCAGCGCCAGCAGACCCAGCCCGAGGGTCACGGTCAGCCACGGCAGCCGGGGGCGCAGCCAGTCGGCCAGCGGCGCGACGGCCAACCCGAAGGCCCCGAACACCACGACGTACCCGCAGGTCAGGCCGGCCGCCGCGGTGAGTGCCCGGCCGACCGCGCCCCGGCCGTCGGCCGGCCCGGCGACCAGCAGCGACAGGTACGCCGGCAGCATCGCGAAGCCGCACGGGTTGACCGCGCCGAGCATCCCGGCGGTCAGCGCGAGCAGCAGCGGGCCGGTCATCAGCCGGCCAGGGCGGCGACCCAGCGGGTGAGGTCCTCGCCGTCGAGGAAGCCCTGGTGGACGACCTTCCCCTCCCGGTCGATGATGAGGAAGGTGCTCTGTTCGACGATCTCGAAGCGCCGCCACAGCGCGCCGGCCCGGTCGTCGATCTGGGTGGTGCCGCCGAGTTCGAACTCGGTGACGAAGCTGCGCATCGCCTTCTGCTCACCGAGGCCGGCCACCCCGACGATCGGCACGGTGTCCCGGTACTTCGGAGCGATCTCGGCGACCGTCCACGCCTGGCTGGCGCAGGTGGCGCACCAGGGCGCCCAGAACCACAGCACCACCGGACGGCCGGCCAGGTCGGCGGCGGAGAACGCCGTACCGTCGAGGGTCCTGGCGGTGAAGCGCAGCGCGTCGGGCACCACGGCGGGTGCGCCGGTCGGGGTGGTCGCGACGGACGACGGCGCGGCGGAGGTCGACGCGGTGGCGACCGGGACGGCGACCTCGGCGGCCGGCTGCGCCGACGTCGGCCCGACGGCGCAGGCCGAGGCGGCCAGCAGGGTGCCGGCGAGGGTGGCGGCGACGGCGAGCCGGGCGGCCGGCCGACCCTCCGGCCCGTTGCTGGGTGACGACGACGACCGCATCCGGTGCTCCTCTCGGTGGTGCTACTCGGCCTCGACCAGCCGCAGCGCGAGTTCGGGGCAGACCTTGACCGCCTTCATCGCACCTTCCTTCAGCCAGGTCGGCACAGGGGTGGACGGGAAGGCGGGGTAACCGTTGCCGTCGAGCCGGATGAAGTCCGGTACGACGTGGGCGCACAGCCCGTGCCCGTCACAGCGGGACCAGTCCAGGGTGAGCTTGCGGGGGTTGGCGTCGGGCGCGCCGGGCAGCCCCATCACGCCCTTGACCCGCTTGCCGCACCCCTCGCCGGTGGTGTGTTGCCGCAGGTCGTCGGCGAACACCTCCATCGCGGAGAGCGCGAAGCGGGACGTGCCGTCGGGGTGGCTGCACGCGCCCCGGCCCTTCACGTCACCGGCGGCGGCCCGGACCACCTCCACCGGGGCGCTGCCGGAGACCGCCAGGTCGACGGCGCGGGCCAGGTCGGGCAGGCCGCGCTTGCACGGCCCGCACTGGCCGGCGGACTCCCCGGCGAGGTAGCGGACCACCTGGGCGGCCTCGCCGAGCGGGCAGGTGTCCCGGCCGAGCGGGATGATGATGCCGGCACCGAGGGTGCCGCCGACGCTGGTGAGGCTCTTGCGGGTGATCTCGGCCCGCTGCGCCGCCTCCCAGGTGATCCACCGGCCGTGGTAGCCGCCCATCAGGATGCCCGGCCCCTCCGGCACCTCGCACAGGTCGAGGATGTCCCGCAGCGGGGTGCCGGCGGCGCATTCCACCACGGCGGCGCGTTTGGCCTGGCCGGTCACGGTGAGCAGCACGGTGCCCGGCTCGTCGTCGGTGCCGAGCGCGGCGTACTCGTACGGGCCGAGCCGGGCCGCGATGGCCACCTGGGCGTACGTCTCGGCGTTGGACAGCAGGGTGGGCAGGTTGCGTACGCCCGAGTCGCTGGACCGTTTCTTGGTGCCGGGCGGGATGTGCGGCAGTCCGTTGATCCCGTTGACCAGCGCGCCGCCCTCGCCGGAGATGAACCGGTGCGGCACGGTGACGATGGTGGTGGGCACCGGCATCCGGCGTTCGGCGAGGGCCTCGGTGAGCGATTCCCGGCCGATCAGGTCGTCGGCGACGCAGAGCACGATCTCCTCGGCGTCCAGCGCGTACGCGGCCAGGGCGGCGCCGTCGAGGATGAGGTGCGGGGCCCGGGTGAGCAGCACCTTGTCCTTCCAGCTCGCCGGTTCCCCCTCGGTGGCGTTGACCACCACCACGGCGGGCAGGTCCTGCCGTTCGCAGGACTCCAGCACCGCCTTGAACTTGCGGTAGAACGGGAAACCCGCCCCGCCCTTGCCCTTGAGCTGGATGGCTTCGGCCAGCCGGAGCAGGTTGGCCGGTTCCATCGGGCCGATCGGCCCGTGCTCCATCTCGTGTGCCATCAGGTCGAGCCGGCCGAACTCGGCGAAGCCGGCGGTCAGCCGGGGCTCGCCGATGCAGGCGACCGGTGGGACCTTCGTGCGCATCACTTGGCCTCACCGCGCAGCCCGGCCCAGTACGCCCCGTCGACGGCGTCCGCGTTGGCCTTGCCCTTGCGCCGGCTGCGGCTGTCGCCGGTGGCCTTGCGGGCCCGCCGGGACGCCAGGTCGACCAGGGTCGGGGTGTCGTCGACGGGGATGTCGTCGGCGACGTAGCGGGCCGGCGGACGCCAGTAGTCCGGCTCCTCCGGCACGTCCGCCTCGACGCTGTGCCGGCCGGAGCCGCTGCGCGGGGCGGCGGAGATCGGCTCGGCCGAGACGGGCCGGTCGGACCCCTCCCACCGGCGCGGGCTGTCCCACGGCTCCTCCGGCTCCTCGGTGCGCCGCCGGGGCGGGGCCGAGTAGCGGGCGGCCAGGTCGTCGTCGTCCCGTCGGGCCCGGCGGCCGGTGGAGACGGGGGCGATGTCCTCCTCGTAGCGGGAGCGGCGGCCACCGGACACCGGGGCGACGTCCTCGTCGTAGCGGGAGCGCCGGCCGCCGGAGACGGGGGCCACGTCCTCGTCGCGGTCGCGGCGGCGGCTGCCGGACACCGGAGCGACGTCCTCCTCGTAGCGGGAACGCCGGGCACCGGACACCGGGGCCACGTCCTCCTCGTACCGGGAGCGGCGACCACCGGACACCGGCGCGACGTCCTCCTCGTAGCGGGAACGCCGGGCACCGGAGACGGGGGCGGCGTCCTCGTCGCGGCGGCGGGGCCGCTCGTCGCGGTCGTCCCGCTCGGCGGTCCGGCGGCGCGCGGCCGGTTCCAGGTCGCGCTCGCGGCGGGGGGCCGGCGCGGTCTCCTGGGTGGTACGGCCCCGGCCGCCCCGCACGGGTTCGCGCAGGGTGCCCGGTTCGGGGACGACCGGGACGGTGAACCGCTCGGGGTCCCGACGCCGGGCGCTGCCGGTCGGCGCGTTCCAGGACGGGGCGAGGGCGGTCTCGGCCCAACTGCTCCGGCTCTCCCTCTCCTCCTCCTTCTTGCGGCCGAGCCCGGTGAGCAGCGTCCGGCCCTTACCCTCGTCGACGCCCTTGCCCGTCATGGCCTTGTTCAGCGCGACGGCCTGCTGCTGCTCGCGGCTGCGCTTGCCGAGGTAGACCGACATCCGCACCAGCAGCGCCACCACGACCAGCAGGACGCAGGCCAGGTAGCTGAGCACCACCCAGGACTTGGCGGCCCGGCCGGCGTTGAGGCCGTGGAACAGGGCGAACGGCCAGGAGAGGTACGCCAGGGAGTGCAGGCTGCGCCAGAACCACTTGGGTCCGACGCCGGCGAAGCGGACCCGGACGATGCCGGTCCACAGCACGCTCACCATGAGGAAGGCGGCCACCGTGCCGAGCCCGACGTAGAGCCCGCTGCCACCGATGAACGGCACCACGGCGTCGGTGGGTCCGGCCCGACCGATGGCGATCTTGGTGATGACGTGGAAGACCAGGCCGACGACGCCGAGGATGCCGGTGGCCCGGTGCGCGGACTGCAGGAGCACCCGGTGGCGGATCATGAGGACCAGCCGGTCGGTGGCGAGCAGGCCCATCATCACGGTGAGGCTGAGCGACACCAGGGCGACCACCCCGGCGAAGAACTCGGTGAAGAAGAAGCCGTACGCGTACATCGCCGTGCCGTTGCCGGTCATCTCGACCCCGGCCCAGAACAGCCCCAGCGCGGACGCCACCATCAGCGCCATCGTGCCCTTCGACATTGTCCGGACACCACGGCTGCTGGTGGAGGTCCGGACGGTCGCCGCCTTCTCGTTCTGCTTTGCCCGGGCCATCTGCTCCTCGATCGTCTAACGGCGGCGCCACCACCGGCCGACCCTGCTCCCACCTCCAGTACGGACCTCCGACGCGTACGGATCAGTGCCGCCGCCGAAAATTCTCGGCGGATCGTCGAACCACCCCGGTCCGGGACGCGTGTAAGGCTCGGCGTACGACGTCCCGGCGGGTGGACGGCCGGGGATGGGGAGCCTGTCGGGACGATTCGCGCCGGGTGGAGCTACCTACCCCTTAGAGTGTTTTCGTGGCTTTTGACCGGATGATCGAACGGTGGGGGCGGGGGCCGCTCGTCGCCGTCGTCGGCGTACCGGCGCTGCTGGTGCTGGCCCTGCTCGTCGGTGCGGCGCTGCGCTACGACGCACCCACCCCGACCCGTCGGGCGGCGACCCCGCCACCGACCGTGGCCGTCCCGCACGAGGACGAGACCGTGCCGCCCGCCGCACCGGCCCCACCCGGGCTGCCCGTGATCGACTACGACCCGGCCCCCGCCGGTTTCCCGGCCGACCCGCACCCGCTCGACGTCACCCCGTTGACCGAGGGCGTCACCCCGACCCGCAACATCGCCGCGTACGACGCACCGGGCGGACGCCCCCGCGCCCTGCTCGCCCCCACCATCAGCGGGGTTGAGCTGACCATGCCGGTGGTGCAGCGGCGCACCGGCTGGACGGCGGTCCTGCTGCCCTCGGCGAGCCGTCGACTGGCCTGGCTGCCCGAGGGGGGCTGGAGTCCGGTCGTCCTGCGGGACCAGATCGTGGTGCAGCGGCGCACCCACCAGCTCACCTGGTACCGGCACGGCCAACCGGTGCACACCTGGCCGGTCAGCCTCGGCCAGGCCGGCCAGGAGACCCCCCTCGGCCGCACCTTCATCCTCGGCACCACGCCACCTCCCGAACCGGTCTACGGCGGGGTGGACGTCTTCGCCCTCGGCGCGGTCCCCGACGACCCGGAGGCGGTGCCCACCGGGCTGCGGGGCGCGCACATCGGCCTGCACACCTGGCAGGACGACGACACCCTCGGCGAGGACGTCACCAACGGCTGCATCCGGCTGACCCGCACCGCCCAGCAGACCCTCCTCGACGAGGTACGCCCCGGCACCGAACTGGTCGTCGTCGACGCCCTGACCACCTCCTGAGCCGGCCGCCACCGCCACCCGGCCCCGGCGGGGCTCAGTCGCCGAGCAGCCAGCCGTTCTGTTCGGCGAGCCGGACGGCGGTGGCCCGGTTACGGGCGCCGGTCTTGCCGATCGCCGCCGACAGGTGGTTGCGGACCGTGCCCTCGGACAGGTGCAGCGCCGCCGCCAGATCGGCCACCGTGCCACCGCCCCGGGCCGCCCGCAGCACCGCCGTCTCCCGTTCGGTCAACGGGCTCGTCCCCGCCGCGAGGGTCTCCGCCGCCAGCGCCGGGTCGACCACCCGCAGCCCGGCGTGCACCCGGCGGACCGCGTCGGCGAGCTGCCGGGCCGGGGTGTCCTTGACCACGAAGCCGCCCGCCCCGGCCTCCATCGCCCGCCGCAGGTAGCCGGGCCGACCGAAGGTGGTGACCACCAGCACCCGGCAACCGGGCAGCGCGGCCCGCAGCGCGGCGGTCGCGGCGATCCCGTCCAGCCCCGGCATCTCCACGTCGAGCAGCGCCACGTCCGGGCCGGTGCGGCGGGCCGCGTCCACCACCTCGTCACCCCGACCCACCTCGGCCACCACGTCGAGATCCGGTTCGAGGGACAGCAGCGCGGCGAGCGCGCCCCGGACCAACGCCTGGTCGTCGGCGAGCAGCAGCCGGATCGGGTCGCTCACCGCCGCTCCACCGGCACGGTGACCCGCAGCAGGAAGCCGGTGCCGTCCGGCCGCCGGCCGACCGTCACGGTGCCGTCGAGCCGCCGGCCGCGTTCCCGCAGGCCGAGCAGCCCGTGCCCGCCGTCGCCGGCCGGCTGCGGCCCGGCCGGCCCGCGCCCGTCGTCGGCGATCTCCACCCGGTCCGGGTGGACCCGGATCACACACCGCCGCGCGCCGCTGTGCCGCACCACGTTGGTCACTCCCTCCCGGACCGCCCAGCCGAACAGTTCCTCCCGCGCCGCCGGCAGCGTCGGCAGGTCGTCCGGCAGGTCACCGACGATGCCCGCCGCCGCCAGCGCCGTCCGGGCGCCGGCCAACTCGCCACTCAGGCTGATCTCCCGGTACGCCCCGACGGTACGCCGTACGTCGGCCAGCGCCTGCCGGGCCAGCCGCTCGACGTCGGCGATCTCGGTGCCGGCACGGGCCGGGTCCAGCTCCAGCAGCCGCCCGGCCAGCTCCGCCTTGACGGCCACCACGGTCAGCGAGTGCCCGAGAATGTCGTGCAGGTCGCGGGCGGTGCGGGCGCGTTCCTCGGCGACCGCGAGCCGGCGGATCTCGGCCTGGGCGGCCCGCAGTTCGCCGTTGCGCTGCGCCAGCCGGCTCACCCCGAACATGGCGAACGAGGCGAGCAGCACCGCGAAGACGACGGTGCTCTCCGCCTCCCAGCCGGGCACCAGCGCGGCGGCGACCGGTGGGGCCACCGCGCACAGCACGACCACCACCAGGGCGTCCACCGGGGGCAGCAGGAACACCGCCGCCGCCGCGACGAAGACCAGGGTGGTCAGCCAGTCCCCCGCGGTGCCGGGGATACCGGCCAGGCCGAGCCCGAGCAGCAGCCCCACGGACGCCCGCGCCCGGCCGACCGGGATCGGCCGGTGCGCCTGGCGCAGGCCACGCGCCCACTGGAAGATCAGCACGTAGAGCACGCCGAAGACGACCAGGGTGCCCACCCCCACCGCCCGCCGCCAGGGTTGTGCCTGGTGCACGGCGGTGAACAGCGGGATGTTGAGGAAGAACAGCCAGACCCCGGCGAGCAGCCAGCCGGTGATCCGCCAGCGGCGGGTCACCGGCGACGGCCGGTCGAACGGAAGGTCCATCGGATCCACGCTAGTCTCCGCCGGCCGGTGTCCGGGCCCGCCGGTGCCGGGCCACGGCTCAGACCCGCTGGGTGTCGCGGCGGAACAGCCGGGCCGCGCCGAGGGCGAAGCCCGCCGTCCAGCCGAGCACGTTGACGAGCACCCCGACGGTCACCGGGTCACCGGTCAGCGGGGCACGGGCCAGTTGACCCACCCCCCACACGGGGGTGAACTGGGCGATCCGCTGCATCACGTCGGGCAGCATCTCCACCGGCAGGAACAGGCCGCCGAACATGGCGAGCAGGGCGAGCACCGGCCCCATGAACTGCATGACGTTCTCGGCCGGGCCGAGGTAGCCGATGAGCAGCCCCAGCGCGGCGAAGACCAGCGAGCCGAGCCAGGCCGCCGCCCCGGACAGCAACCAGACGGACACCGGCAGCCGGACCCCGGCGGCGGCCCCGACCGCGAACTCGATCACCACCGCGACCAGCCCGAGCACCATCGCGGTGGCGACCTTCGTGGCGACGTACGCGGCCGGGTGCAGCGGGGTGAGCCGGAGCTGACGGCTCCAGCCCAGGGCACGTTCCGTGGCGACCGCCGCGCCCGCGCTGGTGGTGGCGACCATCGCACCGTAGACGGCGAGGCTGACCATGATCCAGGCGAGCACCTGCCGGCCGTTGGGCAGTGTCTCGCCCCGCTGCGGCAGCCCGAACAGCAGGAAGAACACCGCCGGCATGACCATGGTGAACAGCAGGGTCCGGCGGTTGCGCAGCACCCGGCGCATCTCGATCAGCAGCACCGCCGGGGAGAACCCGCCGAGGGCCGGCGGCCGGCGGTCCGCGGTGGGGGTGGTCAGGGCGGAGGTGGTCATCTCAGGCTCCAACGGTCGCGGTGGGGGTGACTTCGGGCAGGACGGCTTCGGTGGCGGTCAGGGCCAGGAAGGCGTCCTCCAGGTTGCGGGAGGTGATCTCCAGGTCCCGGGCCGCGGTGCGGGTGAGCAGGTGCCGGGCGACGGCGTCCGAGTCGCCGGTACGGATCAGCACGGCGTCGCCGCGTACCTCGACGGCCTCCACGCCGGGGAGCGCGGCCAGGCCGGACTGGTCGGCGTCGGGCAGGGTGGCCCGGACGATCCGGCCGGCGGCCAGGTTCTTGATCTCGGCGGTGGTGCCGTCGGCGACCACCCGGCCCTGCCGGACCAGCACGATCCGGTCGGCGTACGCGTCGGCCTCGTCGAGGTAGTGGGTGGCGAAGATGACGGTGCGGCCGGACCGGGCGTCGGCCCGGATCGCCTGCCAGAAGTCGCGTCGCCCCTCGACGTCCATGCCGGTGGTCGGCTCGTCGAGGACCATCACCTCCGGGTCGGAGAGCAGGGCCAGCGCGAACCGCAGCCGCTGCTGCTGGCCCCCGGAGCACTTCCCGACGAGCCGGTCGGCCAGGTCGGCGATCCCGGCCCGGGTCAGCACCTCGGTGACCGGCCGGGTCCGGCCGAAGAAGGACGCGGTCATCCGTACCGTCTCGGCGACGGTGAGATCCTTGAGCAGGCCGCCGCTCTGCATGACGGCGGCGACCCGGCCGTGGCGGACGGCCTCGGCGGGGGTGCCGCCCAGCAGCCGGACCTCCCCGGCGTCGGGGCGGGCCAGGCCGAGCAGCATGTCGATCGTGGTGGTCTTGCCGGCCCCGTTGGGGCCGAGGAACGCCACCACCTCGCCCGGGTGGATGGTCAGGTCGAGCCCGTCGACGGCGGTCACCGGCCCGAAGCTCTTCCGCAGGCCGCTCAACTCGACGGCCGGACACTCACTTCTCATGCCACCGAGCGTGCGTCCGCCGGGCCGCCCCTCCCCGGCCCGCCCGTCACCTTCCACCCGTGACAAATGTCAGCGGTGTCGCACCCGGTGTCCGTTCCGCGCGGGAGTCGTATGCCTGCTGGGCATATTTATGACTGACAGGAATAGCGGTCCCCAGCGACCTGTGTCCGCCGGCCCACGCCCACTCCCGCCGACAGGCAGGCCCCCGGCGCGGGGCATCGGGCCGTGGAAGGTGGGTATGCCGCCGCGGTCGGGGCGAGGTCGGGGAGGACGGCATGGGGAACGCGTCGGACGGGCGGGTCGACACGGTGGTGCTCGTGCACGGGCTGTGGATGACACCACGCAGTTGGGAAGGCTGGGCCGAGCGGTACGCGGCACGCGGGTTCCGGGTGCTCGCCCCCGCCTGGCCGGGCTTCGACCGGGAGGTGACCGCGCTGCGCGCCGACCCAGGGACGATCGCCGGCACCACCCTGCGCCAGATCATCGACCACTACGC
This sequence comes from Micromonospora sp. S-DT3-3-22, assembly GCF_015354745.1. Lineage (NCBI taxonomy): Bacteria > Bacillati > Actinomycetota > Actinomycetes > Micromonosporales > Micromonosporaceae > Micromonospora > Micromonospora sp. S-DT3-3-22. The sequence continues at coordinate 77,525 of NZ_JACGMO010000009.1, read as the reverse complement.
GGCGGTGATCCGTGAGCTGCCCGGCGCACCGATCGTGATCGGCCACTCGTTCGGCGGGCTGGTCGCCCAGGTGCTTGCCGACCGGGGGCTCGGCGCGGCCGTCGTGGCGGTCGCGTCCGCCCCGGTCAAGGGGGTGCTCCGGCTGCCGATCAGCACGCTGCGGGCGTCGTACCCGGTGCTGCGCAGCCCGGTCAACCGGCACCGGGGGGTGCAGATCAGCCCGGACGAGTTCCGGTACGCCTTCGGCAACACCCTCCAGCCGGACGACTCCGACCGGGCCTGGCGGCGCTACGCCGTCCCGGCCGCCGGGCACGTGCTGTTCGAGGGGGCGTTCGCCAACCTCGACCCGCACTCCGCCGCGACCGTCGACACCGGCCGCGACGACCGCCCGCCGCTGCTGCTGATCGCCGGTGGCGAGGACCACGTGGCCCCGCCGTCACTGGTGAAGGCGAACGCCGGGCTCTACCAGAAGTCCCGGGCGGTCACCGCGTACCACGAGTTCCCCGGCCGCTCCCACTTCACGGTGGGTGAGCCCGGCTGGGAGGCGGTCGCCGACTACGCCCTGGACTGGGCGGTACGCATGGCGCAGGCGCCGGCGACGGCGGGCGGCCCGTCCCGCCGCTGAGCCGGGGCCGCCCCGGCGGACGAGCTACACGAGCGTAGGCCGAGCCTGACTGACCGTTCGACCGTGCCGGCCTACCCGCCGGGCAGCCCGGCACGCACCGTCACCGCCGACAACCGCTCGCTGTCGTGGTCGGGCCGGTCAGCGAACACTTTTCCGGGAACGTCAGTCCCAGGTCTCGCTGATGTCGAGGATCTCCATTCCCGGGGGCAGCGCCGGCGTCAGGGCCTTCGGATCCCGGGTGACCAGATAGCAGCGGTAGAGGACAGCGGTGGTGACGGCGTGCGCGGCGTCCAATGAAACCTGCGCACGCGCCGCCAGCCGCGCCACCCGCCGGCTCGTGGCGGCGTCGTAGACGGCCACCTGAATGTCACGTTCCTCGGTGAACAGCAGGTCGAGCAGGGCGGCGGAGGCGGTACCCGCCAGTTCGAGCTGCGCCTGCCCGAGGCAGAGCGCGGGCACCCACAGCTGCTGCTCCGGGTCCTCCTCGGCGAGGGTGAGCATGGCACCGGGCTCGACACTGGTTCCCGAGGCGTAAGCGAGCAGCGCAGAGGTGTCGAGGACCAGGCCGTTCACGCCGCGGCGCTGCCGTCCTCGTCGAACTGGCGGAGCCATTCGAGATTCCGGGCATGCTGCTCGTCACTGATCGGCGGCAGAGCTGCCAGACGACTCCTCGTCGACTCCACGTCGTCGTCGGTGACGACGTAACCGAGCTGCGCCCAGCGCGCCCGGAGGTCGTCCGCCCGCATCTTCCGACGGAGGACTCCCGCGATGAAACCGGACGTGTTGCCCTGGGTGCGTTCGACGTAGGCGGCCACGTCGTCGGGCAAGCTGATCGTGATACGGCGAGTCATACTCTCAGCATAACTGCTGCATACTGACGATCGGCCCATCACGTCATTACGCGCCGTCACCGCCGGGGGTGCTGCTGTGCGGGCCACCCCACGTGAACCCCGCCGGAGATGTCGCGCGCCTGCACCACCGGGCCGGTGACCTGGCCGGACACCGTGTTGGTCACCGCGTCGGCCCGTACGGTCGTCTGGTGGAAGGTCGCCCAGCGGCGGCGTAGCTCCTGGTCGAAGTCGGGATCACGGTCGGCGGCATCGACAAGTGCCCGGCGCACCGCGACGGTCCGGTCGTCGCCCCCGCCAGACGCGGGCTCGGCGGCGAGCGCGGCCCGCAGCGTGCGGTGCTCTGCCGCCTTCCGGCGGACGAGGCGCATCACCGACGCGAGGGCTTCCCGTGCCGCGTCGGTGAGGCCCTCGACCGGCACCGGTCACCGATCGCCCAAGCGCCGCCACAGAAAGCGCACCGTCAACGCCGACAGGAACGCCCGCTGCTCGTTGTTGCTCGCCGCCCCGTGCCCGCCCTCGACGTTCTCGTAGTACGACACGTCGTAGCCGTACTCGCCCAGCAGCGCGGCCATCTTGCGGGCGTGCGCCGGGTGCACCCGGTCGTCGCGGGTCGAGGTGACGAACAGGACCGGCGGGTACGTCACCCCGGGCCGCACGTTGTGGTACGGCGAGTACCCCCGCAGGAACGCCCAGTCGGCCGGGTCGTCCGGGTCGCCGTACTCGGCCGTCCAGGAGGCCCCGGCGAGCAGCAGGTGGTAGCGCCGCATGTCCAGCAACGGCACGTGCGCCACCACCGCCCCGACCAGCGCCGGATAGCGGGTCAGCATCGCCCCCATCAGCAGCCCGCCGTTGCTGCCGCCCTCGATGCCGAGCTGTCCCGGGGTGGTGATCCCCCGGGTCACCAGGTCGGTGGCCACGGCGGCGAAGTCCTCGTACGCCCGGGGGCGGTTCTCGCGCAGCGCCGCCCGGTGCCAGCGCGGCCCGTACTCGCCGCCGCCCCGGATGTTCGCCACCACGTAGGTGCCGCCCCGGGCCAGCCAGCCCCGGCCGAGCACCCCGTCGTAGTGCGGCGTCAGCGAGATCTCGTAGCCGCCGTACCCGGTGAGCAGGGTGGGCCCGGCGGACGCCGTCGGGTCGCCGACCACCGAGTAGGGCACCCGGGTCCCGTCGGCCGAGGTGGCGAAGAACTGGCGCACGGTCAGCCCGGTGGCGTCGAAGTACGCCGGCTCCCGCTTCAGGGTCTCGACGGGGCCGCCGATGCGGCCCAGCCGCAGCGTCGCCGGCCGCAGATAGCCGGTGGAGGCGATCAGGTAGTCGTCGCCGAGGTCCGGGTCGGTGTCCACGATCCAGGTGTCGTCGTCGGCCGACACCCCGGCCAGCGGCGTCCGCCGCCAGCCCGACCCGCCGGAATCCCCCGGCCCGTCGGGGGTCAGCACCTCCAACCGCCGCCGTACGTCGACCAGGGTGGCCAGGATCAGGTGGTGCCGGGTCCAGACGTGGTAGCTCAGCGCGGTCCGCTCGTCGGGCTCGAACAGCACGGTGAGGTCGCGGCCCCCGGCGAGGAAGTCGTCGAACCGGGTCGCCAGCAGCGCCCCCGCCGGGTGGGTGACCCCGGCGACCTCCCACGGGGTACGCAACCGGACCAGCAGCCACTGCCGGTGCACGTCCCACTGGGCGTCCTCCGGCACCGGGACCGGGACCTTGTCGCCGTCGGGGGTCAGCAGGAAACTGCGGGTCCGGTAGAAGTCCAGGCTGCGGCCGACGAAGTCCCGTTCGTACCCGGGTGTCGGATCGTGCGAGGCGTACGCGGAGACGTCCCCGGCCTGCCCCTCGTAGACGATCTCGGCCTCGCTCACCGGGGTGCCCCGCCGCCACCGGCGGACCACCCTCGGGTAGCCGGAAACGGTCAGCGAGCCGGGGCCTAGGTCGGTGCCGACGTAGATCCGGTCGGCGTCGATCCAGGTGACGTCGCTCTTGGCCTCGGCGAGGGTGAACCCGTCGGGCACGAAGCCGCGCGTGTCGAGGTCGTACTCGCGGACCACCACCGCGTCCTTGCCGCCCCGCGACAGGCTGACCAGGCAGCGGCGGTGACCGGGCCGCAGCACCGTCACCCCGTCCCAGACCCAGTTCTCGTCCTCGGCGGCGGCCAGCGCGTCCAGGTCGAGCAGCACGTCCCAGGCCGGCTCGGGCCGCCGGTACTCCGCCGGCGTGGTACGCCGCCACAGCCCCCGGGGATGCGCCGCGTCCCGCCAGTAGTCGTAGTAGTACCCGTCGCCGCGCCAGCCCGGGTACGGGATGCGGTCGTCGGCGTCGAGCACCTGCCGGATCTCGGCCTGCACCTCGACGAACGCGTCGTCGCCGGTCAGCGCCGCGACGGTCGCCGCGTTGCGCTCCCGGACCCAGGCGGCGGCCGGCTCCGCGTCCAGCTCCTCCAACCAGCGGTACGGGTCGTCACCCTCATCGATCAGCGTCACCCCTTCCACTATTCCCGACCGGTCAACCCACGGAGTCCCTCGAGGATCTCCGCCCCGGCCCGCACCTGTGGGTCGAGACCGGCGACCAGGCCGCTGAGGTCCGTGAGCCCCGGCTCCTCCAGACGCCCCTGCACGAGCACGATCTGCTGGACGATCTCCTCGGTCCGCTCGGTGAGGATCTCCATCGCCCGGCCGATCATCGCGGTGCCGCACAGGTGGGCCAGGGCGACGAAGGACTCCCGGTATTCGTCGGCGGCGGTGTCCAGGTCCTCCAACCACCGCTGCCGTAGCTGGTGAAGCTCGGCCGAGCGCTTCCGGTTCCGGGCGAGATAGGTGTAGAGGACCCCGGCCACCACGGCGACACCTGCGGGGAGCACGGCCACCGCCGTCCCAGCACCGACCAGTGTCGCCAGCACGGTCAGGACCGGGGTGGAGAGACTGACCACCCCGGCAGCATGCTGCAGCCAGTCCTGCTGGGTCGGTCGGTAACGCGCGGAGGGGGTCACCGACAGGTCCGCGATGTCCAGTCGGGCGGTGTCCGGCCCCAGATTCGCACCCCGGGTGTCGTTCAACGCCAGCCGGACGGCACCCAGGACGTCGTCGGAGAACTCCTGGAACCGCTTCTCCCAAACCTGCTGCGGGCCCCGGGTGACCCACTCCTGGATCACCTGGGCCTTGCGCGCCTCCAGCCGGTTGACCGTCTCCTCGTCTGCCAGGTCGGCAGCGGCGATGTCGTCGGCCAGCTTCATCCGGAGTAGTTCGGCGAGCCCGTCGAATCGGCGGTCGGTGACCCGGACATGCTGGTTGAGCGCCACTTCGAGGCGCTCCCGGGTGACGCTGATGGCCGCCCTGAGCGTCTCCAGCCGAGCGTGCAGGCCGGCCAGCTCGGTGGACAGCTGATCCAGCGGGGTCCGCGCGTACTCCAAGATCTCGATGAGCATCCGCTGGTGTGAGAGCAGCAACCCGCGGGCTTCGACGGCCACGGCCGCGAGATGACTACGGCCGGTGTTGGCCTCGATGAGATTCCGCAGTGACCGGCGCAGCGTGTCCATCCGACTGGCGGCGATCAGCCCTCGGCCCTCGCCGACCTCGCCCCGGGTGAGGTGCCACCGCCCCTTCGCCTCCCAGGCGGGCGAGACGGCGACGAACCCCTCCCCCAGGAAGGTGTCGACCCCGCCGGCCGGTGGCGGGAAGTTCTCGGTGAGATAGGCGTTGTTCGCCGCGACGGCAGCCTTCCACTGAGGCTCCCCGTCGAAGTCCACCGAGGCCGCCCGGTCGATGCCGGTAAGTGCCCAGATCACCGGCCGACCCGTGCTCGCGTGCTGCCGGTACAGCCGGCCGATCAGTTCGGCCTCCTGCCGGGTCAGGGTGTGTGTGGCCTGGCTGACGTACACGAAGCAGTCGGCGTTCATCCACGCGTCGTTCGCGATCTGGTCGTGGACCGCGTACACCGAGTTCATGCCGGGTAGCTCGTAGAGCTTCGCGGGGAGCGCCGCGTCGGGAAGCAGGACCTCCACCTCGGCGACGGTGAGGCCGCGGTGGGCCGGTTCCCGGCCACGGACGACGGTGTGCGAATCCTGGGTGGTGTAGGCGGCCACCACCGCCGGAGCGGGTGACCAGCCGAGGTCCTCCCAGGCCGAACTCTCCACGAAGCGGACCCGGTAGAACGCCTCTCCCGGCCGACTGACCGTGCTGTCCGGACCGCCGACGGCCCCGGCCTCGACCGGTACGACCACCGCCGGGCAGGCGTTGACCGGTTGGGCGGCCGAATGGAGCAGGCCGAGGTACTGCTCGGCGGTCAGCCCGTCGCCGGCGGCGACCTGGAGGTGTTCGAGTCGCTCCTGGAGGCCCCCGATCAGAAAGCTCTTGCCCGAGGAGAACTGCCCCAGGAACGCCACGGTGAGCAGGTTCGACACGGCACGGGTCCGCAGAGCGCGCACGCCGTGCAGGCTCTCGGTCAGAGCCGAACGTCGACTGTCCTCGAAGTGGATGCCGGACCCGACGATCCCGTCAAGCCATCGTTCGGCCCGGTCCAACAGTTGCCGAAGCTCGGCCCGCAGCACCACAACCTCACCGGCTAGGCTCTCGCTCACCGGGGTCCGCCTTCGCGTCGGAACGCTGCCCTGATCACAGCCGGTACGCCTCCTCACCGTGTTGGGACAGGTCGAGACCGAGCTCCTCATCCGACGGCAGCACCCGGCCTCGCCCCACCAGCCGACCCAGCACGTAGGTCACCACGAAGGAGTAGCCGACCACCGCCAGGATGGTGATGGTCTGCAGCAGCAGTTGGGCGAAGCCCCCGCCGTAGAACAGACCGTCGGTACCGCCCGGGTTGACCTCCGACGAGGCGAACAGGCCGACCGCCAGTGACCCGATCACCCCACCGACCAGGTGCAGACCGACCACGTCGAGCGCGTCGTCCCACCGCCGGCTGCGGTTGAGCACGGCCAGACCGCAGCCGACCGCGGCGAGTGCCCCGACGGCGATGGATCCGACCGGGGTGACGTAGCCGGCGCACGGCGTGATCGCCACCAGGCCGGCCACGATGCCGGACGCAGCACCGAGGGTGGTGGTGTTGCCGAGCTTGATCCGCTCGATCAACGCCCACACCAGCATGGCGGACCCGGCGGCGATCGTGGTGTTGATGAACGCGTACGTGGCGATGCCGTCGGGACGCAGGGCGGACCCGGCGTTGAAACCGAGCCAACCGAACCAGAGCAGCGCGGTGCCCAGCAGCACGAAAGGCATGTTGTGCGGGCGGACGTCGTCACCCGGCGAGATCCGCCGCCTCCCGAGCACCAGGGCCATGGCCAGACCCGCCGCCCCGGCGTTGGCGTGTACGACGGTGCCACCGGCGAAGTCCAGCGCCCCCCGGTGTCCACCGATGGCGAGATTCTCCGCCCAGCCGAAGGGTGAGAACACCCAGTGTGCGACCGGCCCGTAGACCAGGATGGTCCAGAGCACGATGAACGGAATGAACGACGCCAACCGCCACCGGTCAGCCGTGGCACCCGTTATCAGAGCAGCAGTGATGATGGCGAACATCAGTTGGAAACTGACGAAGGCCAGCGGCGGGATGGTCATCGCATCGTCACCGGTGAACCCCGGCACCACCTCGTCCATCCGCGCGAGGCCGACGAAGTCGAACCCGCCGTGGAATCCGTTGCCTTCGCCGAACGCCAGGGAGTACGACACCAGCACCCAGGTGATGCCCACCAGCCCCATGGCCAGGAAACACTGCATCATCATGGCCAGCACGTGCTTGGCCCGCACCAGACCGCCGTAGAAGAGCGCCAGCGCAGGGGTCATCAACAGCACCAGAGCGGCACTGACCAACACCCAGGCTGTCGCACCAGGGTCTATCGAGGTGGGATCGAACTTCATGTCACCCTCACGGTTTCGAGCGGTTGGGATCGGCTGTGCAAGCGCATCCGGGTACGGGCGTGACTGACGTACGTCGTTCGCCCGGCTCAGGTCACGGACGCTGTTTCCGGTGTTCCTGATTCGGTAGAGGGCTGCTCCGGTGGAGGCGGTTCCGAGCCTGCCGAGGGCTGTCCGGCAGGCGGGCGGCCGTGGTCGAGACGTTGTCGGCAGCCGCTCCACGCGGACGGAGCCCGCGGCCCCGACCGGGTCCGCCAGCCGGCGTGAGACGCCGGTCGGACTCCCCCACCGACCACTCGAACCGGACGCCGTTGATGATGACCGGATGGTCCGGTAGGCAGTCGGCCCAGGTCAGGCGACTCGGATCGGCGCTCGGGTGGTAGCCGACACGAAGCACCGTCCCGGTCGGGGTCGCCGAACCCGACACCGATCCGCTGCCTTCGACGTTGAGAGTCTCCGGGCTGATCGTCATCTGCCGCCCGGCCAACCGGAGTTCCCCGATGGTGTGTCCGTCGACGAGCGAGGTCGCTCGCAGCGTGCCGAACAGCCGGGGACGATCCGCGTGTCGGCGACGGAGCACGACGGCCACCGCGATGATCCCCAGCAGTGCCAGAGCGAGCAGCCAGGGCACCGGGTCACCCCGCTCGGCGGTTCCACCGATCTGCTGCGGCGCCGCCTCCACACCAGGCTCGAAAGCGATGCCGAGGTCCCGCCGCAACACCTCGGTCCAGGGTGAGTCGACGCTCGCCCGCGCCGTCACCAGGGCGGTGAGATCGCGCCGGTCCAGTGGCATGACGCCGCGACCACCCGGGTCCCACCGGATCTCCACCGGAACCGACCGTTCCTGCCCCGGTGCCAGGGGCAGCGGATCTCCGCTCACCCGGATACGGACCCGCGGGTCGTCGACGGTGAGCTCCAGATCCTTCAGGACCAGGGGGACCTGCCGGGTGGTGGAGCGAACGGACAGGTCGACCCGGTTCGCGCCGGAGCCGAGCCGGTCCACGTCGGTCGGCCACTGGACGACCACCCCCCGAGCGGTGTCCGGGCCGACCAACGTGCGGGCCTTCGCCGCCCGGATGGCCTGCTTCGGCACCTCCAGCTCACGAGCCAGCACCCCGATCGAGGACACCGGCAACGTACGGGCATCGGGCAGGACCGTACGCAACGACTGGACACCCGCGTCGCCGCGCAGCGGAAACCCGTACGCCAGCACCTGCTCCTGCTTGAACGTGGCAGCCGTACGGGCCAGGGCCGTCCAACTGGCCCCCTCGGCGAAGGGATACGGGCTGTTCGGTGCCGGGTCGTGGGCGCCGTCGGTGAACATGACGATCGTCGCGACCGGCGCCGTCGACCGCCCCACCAGCCGTACCGCTGTCTCGACCGCGCGACCGATGTCGGTGTGGGTGCCATCGGCACGTGGCGGGAGACGGGCGAGAAGCTGATCCGGATTCCGGCCGGCGGGCCCGTGGAACCGGACCGAGGCGATCTCGTCGAAGGTGACCAGGGCCACCGTGTCGTTCGCGCTCAGCGCGGCGAGGAAGCCGCGTAGGCCGTCACGGACCGCCCGGTACCGATCAGCGCCCTGCTGCATCGATGCGGAGGTGTCGATGAGAACGACGTACTCGGCAGCGACCTCGTCGACACCCAGCGTCTGGTAGACCTCCTCACGGGACGAGGGCCCGGCCATCGCCGGTCCGGCGAAACCCCCTCCCAGCACCGCGACGACCACACCGAGCAGCACCACCGTCCGGGTCGCCCAACGAACCTCGCCATTCATCGCTCCGCCTCCTGCTCGATCCACCCCGTACGGTCCGGTCATTGCCGTCGCCTACGCCGGTACCGCCAGAGCCGTACCAACGGTCGCCCCTTCCCGGCCTGAACCAGCGCCCGGTTGACCGCGGTCGAGTGCAGGTGCAGCGGGCGACCGACCGAGGTCAGGTAGGCCCGGTAGTCGGTGGCCATCTGGTCACCGAGTGCGCCGGCGAGGATCGCCTCGTGGGCTGCCTGAACAGCGGGAACGACAGCCTGGTGGCCGGTGGCCAGGAGGCGGTGCAGCAGCCCTTCGACCACCGCGAAGAGTTGGGCCGGGTGCGCCGCGTCCGGCCAGCGGTGGATAGCCCACAGCACGTCCTCGGGCCGGCACCCGAGGTGGACGCCCTCCGCCCACAACTCGATGACCTCGTGCTCGTCAATGCCGTTCGCCACGGCACCGGTCAGCCGGTCCAGCAGCCGGCGCATGCGCAGCGGGGCCGACATCTGCAGCAGGAGTTGCTGCAGTAGCGCCGGTAACAGGCGCAACGTCTCCGGGGCCGCCTCGACCGCCGGCAACAGGGCGCTGGGAAGATCCTGGTAGATCTGCTCAGAGAGCAGCCGCTCGGTCAGCGCCACCGCCCGGGTGATGCCCTCCGACTTCGGCGGCGGGTTCGTCAACCCGTGGATGAGCCGCAGCACGACGACACGACGGCGCGGCGGCGCCAACCAGGCAGCGAGTTGGTTGCTGACCGCGAGGGCGTACTCCACGGGGTCGACCGGGCCGGCTGCGGCGGGCAGTTCCTCCCAGACCGCCAACAGCAGGTCGATCAGTGCCTCGGTCCGGGCCGGCTGGGTCGGCAGCCCGGCCAACGCCGCCACGCCCGCCCGCCGTACCGGACCGGGGTCGATCCGGGCGAGGTCCGGCCAAAGGCCGGGGAGCACCACCGGTATCGTCCCCGCGTCCCGGGCCACCGTCAGCACCGCGACGACCATCCGCTGCCCCCATTCGGCCAAGGCCACCACGTCGCCGGGGACCAACGGGACATCCGGCCGGCATGCCGCCGCGAACGGCGCGAGCCACTTGGGCGAGGGACCGGCCACGGTCAACCAGCGCAGCCAGGGAACGAAGCACACCGGTCCGGCGTCCACGGCCGCTGCCACGAGGTCGACGCAGAACGCCGGATTCGCGTGCAGCGCCCCACGTAGGCCGGACTCGTCGACCGGCACGGGCAGCCCGGCGAGGAACCGGGCCAGCCGGGCACGGTCCCCCGGGGAGGTGTCGGGGCTGGCCGCCTCGATGATTCCCTGCCAGAACCTGGCGGACTCGTGGTGCCGCTCGACGAGCACGGCGTACCGCTCGACCAGTTCGGTGGGAACGTCGCCGACAAGGCCGGTCAGCACCGGCACCGTCTCCGGGCACCACAACCGATCCAGCAGGACGAGATCCGCGTCGGTGGCCTCCACCGCGAGGCGACGGAGCAACTCTCCCCGTACCTCCGGCTCGAGCAGGGCCGACGGGGTCTCCTCCAGGGCCGTCCGGGCCTCGCCCGGGCCCGCGGATCCCTCGCGGTAGCGGACCATCGTGTGGTACGGACGGTCTTCCTCGTGGAGGTAGCGCAGCGCGATCGTCGCACCGTCCGCACCCGACGGCAACGGGGTGGATCTCCGCCAGAGACGGTCGACGACGCCACGGGTGCTCGTGCGCTGACGGAGCCTCAGCAACTGCGTAAGGTACGCCGGCGCGGGCCCGGACAGGGTGGACAGGTCTGGCTGCACCTGCCAACCGACCTGGTGTTGCCCCTCTTTCACCCGATCGGCGAACGCCAACCGGATCTGATGGGTATCCATGTTCGGTGTCCAGGTCCCGACGACCAGGTCGGCCCGGAAGCCGCGCGGGAGCAGCGCGGCGACCGCGTCCAGGCAGCGGATACGGTCGTCGAGTGCGGGGAACTCCTCCGCCGTGATCATGACGGGCATGTGCAGCAGGAGCGCAGCGAGGCTCGCGACCCACTCGAACCCCAGGCCGTCGATGTCCTCGGCCAGGTGGTCGAGATTCGCCGGGGGCAGCGCCGGTGCGAGGGAACAGCTGGCGGGCAGGGCCACGGCGACCACCGCCGCATACAGTTCCCGGTATCCGGGTGCGGTCTCGGTCCCGATGAACGGGATGTCGAAGTACCGGGTGGCCGCGATGGGTCGACCGGATCTGTCCCGCGCGCCGGTGGGTTCCCAGTCGACCAGCGAGATGCCCAGACGCTCCCGCGCGTCGAGGTGTCCCCCGCTGCCGGCGAACGTGACCCAGGGCAGGCCACCTGCTCCGGAGGCAGTGACCTGAGGCGCTCCGGGCAGTGACTGACGGATCAGTCGCCCCAGTTCCCTGCGCTCGCGTCCGCCGCTCGAATCGGCGATCACCGCGTAGTCGTCGAAGCGGTCGGGATGCTTGCTGTGCAACGCCCACCTCAGCGGCTGACCGGGCGCCGGATCGACGCTCATGATCACCACTTGCCGGTCCGGATTCGCCGTTCCAACGCGACCACAGGTTCCAGGATGTTGATCGGACGAACCCGGTCCCGGATACGAGGTTCGTTGTCGACCGTGACGACGTTGGCGTAGTCGCTGGGGTCGAAGGCACCGTGTTCGTCGAGCCGGAATCCGATCGCGGAACAGACGAAGTACGCCACCCGGTCGGCGAGGAAGTACTGCTCCAGCGCACGGCGGACCCGGTCCGCCCCGCTGCCTGCGGTCTGCTCGCAGAGCCAGCCGAAGAACTTGCTGGCGTCCCTGTCGGGAATGTAGGGCTGGTTGGTGACGGGGTGGGTGCTGGCCCAGTCGGACCTCAGAGCCGCGTTGAAGAGCGCCGGGTGGTCGAACTTGGTGACACAGACCGCGACGTGATGCGGCAGACGGTTCCTCACCAGCTTTCCGTCCCTGCGCAGACGGGTCATCAAATGTTCCAGGACACTCTGGAAGTAGCGGAAGTTGCCCTGCTCGTCCTCCTCCTTCGTGACGTCACGTACCGGGTCGAACAGGTACAGCAGGCCGTCGGCGTCGGCGAGCTTGCTGAGGACTGTCTCCTTGATCTCCTCGTCCTGCTTCCGGTCCAGCACGAACCACCCACCGGGCATGTCCTGCAGATCGAGGACGAACTCGATCTCCGACTGGTCGCCGGTCCGCCGGTCGCCCGGCAGGAGGCCCCACCCCCGGCGCTGCGCAGGTCGGGGCCGGGGCTCGCCGGCGATATACCAGCTCAACGGCATGCCGAGCTGCGAACTCTGCGGGAACCGCTTCTCGTGATCCAGAAGCTGGGTCATTTCGAGCAGGAATTCCGACGCTTCCTCGGTGGCGCCGTTGATGGTCCAGCTGCCGTTCTCGTCCGGCGCGCTCAGGACCGCCAGTGGCAGTGCAGCGAGGAAGGTCGTCTTCCCGCCGCCCGCCGCCCCCCAGATTCCGACCCGGACCGGCGGCTCCGACCTGGACGTCGACGCGATCGACCTGCTCGGCGGCCGGGACGTCGGCGATTCTCCGGGAGACCGGCGGCGAAAACGCAGCGCCATGTTCTCGGACTGGCGCGCGTCCGGCACCGCGGATGCGGGTTGCGCGACCGGGATCTGCTGTGCTTGCGGAGCAGCCGGGGCGGTGTGCTCCACCGAACCCCCAGGCTCGCCGGCTGCATCACCGCGTGCCTCCCTCCGGTCGCCCCGGGCCGAGGTGCGCGGTGGACCGGTCACCGTCTCGGGACCCGGATGTGTCCCCGAACCGTGGGGCGCGTCGTCATCGGACGTCGGTGACGGCGACCAGGCAGGCTGGTTCGGCAGCCGCCAGTCGAGTGGATCCAACGGCTGGGGGCGGGTCGGCGACACCGGTTCACGCGGGGGAAGACCGCTTCCCTGGACGTCGTCATCCTGCGGATCAGAGTGCATCGTCGCCTCCCTCGGTGAGCGTGCTGGGCATGCTGGGGCAGGGCCGCGCGAACGGTGGTAGGTCCGGTACAGACGGAGAGCCGAGCAGCGCGATCGCCCTTGCCAGGGAGCTCGGCGGCACGTCGTAGCCGTACCTCCCCTGCACGCCGAGTTCCCGCCAGGCGTCAGCCCGCCGTTCGATCGCACTGCGGATCCGACCGCGGTGCCGCCAGCCGGGAGGTTTCTGCACCACCACGATCGACACCCCGTCGTTACGGAGTTGGTCGGCGTAGTCCCGCCAGTCGAGCCGCTGGGGGCAGGGCAGAGCGGGGTCGAAAGGGTCCTGGGCCACCGGATAGGGGGGCTTGCCGCCGACGAACACGGCCACCCGCCGCGCCGTCGGCCGCCAGATCACCTTCGAGACCGCGACGAGGGCGTGTTCGACACCGGCCGCGACGTCGTCACGGTTCGGCAGGGCCTTCCAGAATCCCAGCTCCATCTGTGCGTCGGCAGCCGAATCGAACGCCTTCTCGACCAGGGGCACCTCGGCATCGCGCGGGTGCCGCACGTCGTGCTGCCCGTAACCCACGAGCACGACCCGCAGTGATCCCGGGGCCGGCTGACTTCCGGAGGACGCATCGGTCAGCTCACCGAGGACGGCACGGCCGAGCACGAGCCGCTCCGCCGCCTCCGCCCCGCTGATGTCGATGGCGAGTACCAGATCGGTCCGAGGGCTGCCGGCACCGACCGCGGCGAGCAGTTCGGGCCAGCCACGATGTTCGTCGCCGAACCGGTCGATGCTGAGCGTTCCGGAACTGCTCAACCGCATCGTGACCATGTCGGTACCACCCGCCGGCAGCTCAGCGGAGCCGATCCGGACCGGAAGCCACTCACGGACGTCCCGCTGACCTTCGCCGTGGCTGTCCTGGCAGAGCATCACCGGCAGGGCCAGCGGACCACGAATCCCGGGCGGCACCGCGACCGGCACCACGGCGACCGCTGGCGGCACCGTGCCCGACGGAAAGGCGAGCACCGGAACCAGCCGGCTCACACCGTCGGCATCGGCATCGGCGAGGACGAGGTGGTAGGGCCGGTCGAGCGGACGCGTACGGGACAGCCTGCGCACGGTTTCCTCGACGCCCACACCGCGCCAGACCGTCGCGGAACGGTTCCGGCAGTAGAGCTGCACCGTCCAGACGGTGAGCGCCCAGTCCGGTTCAGGCAGCACGAACAGCATCGAGCGACCGGCGAGCGACGTCATGGGAAGGTTGGTCCAGACCTCACGGGCCAGTGCCACCGGATCCACGTCACCCGGGCCGATCCCGCCCGCGACGTGGAATCGAAGCTGCGTGGCATCGCAGTCCACGCTCGTCAGCAGCTTGGCCCACGGCCACTGCTGCCGATCGCCGGCCGCGAACAGGCCCCCCTCGTCGGGAACCATCTCGACGATGTCTATACCGTCCGGCCCCAGTCCGAGCAGTGCGACGGTGCTGCCCGGTGCGGCGACCACCAGGCCGGGCCGCTGCGCGACGGCCGCCCCCGCGTCCCCGACCTCCGCACCGGCCCGCTCGGGTTCGTGGTCGTCGGGCGGGCCAGCCCGAAGAAGGTCGTGGTGCTCGCCCCCGGCGAGGAACCCCACCCCGAGGGCCCGGCGGGCCGCCAGCAGGTCCCAGCGGTGCCGCGCCGCCCCACGCAGCCTCGTGTCGTCGCGGCCGGAATCCCAGCCACACGTCGCGCAGCGGTTCTCCGCAGACCGTGGCCATCGGCAGACTTCACACCTGTCGGCGTCGAAGCCGTGCTCTCCCGTCATCGTCGACCCTTCAGCCCTGTCAGCCCGCCAATGCCGTCGCGAAAGCGGGGGACCATGTCATCACGCTTGTGCATGCGACCCACATCGGTAGGGCGTGTGTAGTTGTTTACCGGGTCAATACTCGATCGACCTCCGTTCGGTCGCGTGACTGCCGTTCTGACGAGTAACGCGGGTGCCCGATCGGCCAGGTGTGAGAGATGTTGTAGCGCACTTTCGTCCACTATGGCGCAACCAATTCAGTCGGCAATCAGACTGCTGGTAACGCTCGCCCCCATGAGGCGAAAGCGATCATCGCCGCGAGCGGCCCGCATTGTCCCCCGGCGGGACGCAAATGATCCGGGGCCTGCCGAAACACCTATCCCGACCGGCAGTGACCGCATCGGCCGGCGCAGGCGACGACCCACAAATGCCACGGTCGGCCGTAACGGAGAATTTACAAAGAATGGCAGGCGATCCTGGTATGGAAAGACCATCCAAGGGTAGGCGGGCACCATGAGGGCGAGTTTCCGGCTTGGCCGGATCGCGGGGGTACCCGTCGGGGTCAACTGGAGCGTCCTGGTCATCTTCGTGCTGATCGCGTGGGTGCTGTCGGCCAACCAGTTCCCCCGCTCGTACCCCGACCGGCCCGGTTGGGCGTACCTGCTGGCCGGGCTGGCGGCGGCGGTGGTCTTCTTCGTCGGCCTGCTGGCCCACGAGGTGTCGCACGCGGTGGTGGCGAAACGCAACGGCCTCCAGGTGGAGGGGATCACGCTGTGGCTGTTCGGCGGCGTCGCGGAGCTGCGCGGCGAGCCCTCCGACCCGGGCGCGGAGCTGCGTATCTCCGGGGTCGGCCCGCTGGTCAGCCTGATCCTCGGGGTGTTCTTCGGGGCGATCGCGGTGCTGCTGGCGCTGGCCGGGCAGGAGGGGCTGCTGCTCGGCTCGGTGTCCTGGCTGGCCGGGATCAACGTGCTGCTGGCGGTGTTCAACATCCTGCCGGCCGCCCCGCTCGACGGGGGCCGGCTGCTGCGCGCCGCCGTGTGGAAGGCCACCGGCGACCGGGCCAGGGCGTCGGTGGTGGCCGCCCGCGCCGGCTGGGTACTCGGCGTGCTGCTGATCGGCCTGGGCATCTGGCAGTTCCTGGCCGGGTACGGGCCGGGCGGGCTGTGGCTGGCGCTGATCGGCTGGTTCCTGATCGGCGCGGCCGGGATGGAGGAGCGCCAGGCCCGGCTGGGCAGCGCGCTGACCGGCGTCCGGGTCGGTGAGGTGATGACCCCGCAGCCGCAGACCGCATCGGCGGAGATGACCGTCGCCGACTTCGTCGACCACTACCTGTTCGCCTACCGGCACACGGCGCTGCCGTTGACCGAGGACGGCCGGCCCGTCGGCCTGGTCACCCTGGACCGGGTACGCGGCGTCCCGCCCGACCGGCGGGCCGCCACCACGCTGGCCGAGGTGGCCTGCCGGGCCGACGACCTGGTGCTGGCCCGGCCGGAGGAACAGCTCAACGACCTGCTCCCCCGGCTCAGCGAGTGCTCCGACGGCCGTGCCCTGGTGGTGACCGGCGACCAGCTCGTCGGCATCGTCTCCCCCAGCGACATCAGCCGCGCCGTCCAACGCAGCACCCTGCGCCCCCACCCCGCCGGCTGACGGCCGGGCAGGACCGCAACTGGGCCGATGTTGCGGTATCCGCAGCACGCGGACCCCGCAACATCGCCGACAACGGTGTCGATCAGGCAGTGCCGGCCCGCTCCACCGGGATCCACAGTTCGGCGTCGGCGTGGGTGCCACCGGCCGCGATGCGGACACTGGAGATCTCCGGACCCGGCCGGCTGCGGTAGGGGTTCGACGGGAACCACTGGGTGAACACGTCCCGCCACAGGTGCTGCACGGCCGCCGGGAACTCCCCGGAGGTCGCGAAGACCGCCCAGGCCCCCGCCGGCACGTCGAGCGCCTCCAGGTCGTCCGGCACGTCCGCGCCGGTCACCGCGCCGTACCAGTAGTCCAGCTCGACGCCCTCGGAGCGGTCCTCGCCGGGCAGGTCGCTGACGTTGACGATGCCCGCCGGCTCCTGGTCGGACAGGGCCTCGATCCGGGCCGTCGTCTCCGCCGGAATGCCCCTGACGAACGCCACGATCGCCGGGTTCATCCCCTCGTGCACCAGGGGCACCCGGGCGCGCCGACCCACCAGCCGGAACGCCGGCTTCTCCACCACCCGGTACCGCATGCTGCCGCTTCCTTCGACCACGAGCCGGAAGGACAACCGCTGCTGGGAGTGCAGTACGGCCCCCGTACGCCGCGCCTCACCCGGCCCGATGCCGTGCATCGCCCGGAACGCCCGGGTGAACGCCTCGGTCGAGCCGTATCCGTGGCGGACCGCGACGTCGAGCAACGTCCGCTCACCCGCCAGCACCTCGGCCGCCGCGACGGTGAGCCGCCGCCTGCGGACGTACTCCGACAGCGGCATTCCGGCCAGCGCCGAGAACATCCGCCGGAAGTGGTACTCCGAGGTGAGGGTGATCCGCGCCAGGTCGGCCACCTCGATCGGTCCGTCGAGGTGCCGTTCCACGTACGCCAGGGCCTCGTTCAGCCGGTCCAGCACCTGATCTCCTTCCGCGTGCCTGATCCACGCTAGGCAGCCGGAACCGGCCTGACCCGACTTCCGGTGCCCGCTGCGGTCGGGTGGTCAGGCGCGGGGGAAGTAGTGGTCCAGCAGGTCGGTGCGGAACACCCCGGCCGGGTCCAGCTCGGTGAGCAGGGCGGCGAAGTCGGCGTACCGGGGGAAGGCGGCGGCGACCACGGCCGGGTCGAGGGTGAAGACCTTGCCCCAGTGCGGCCGGGGGTCGAACGGGGCGAGCCGGGCCTCGACCTCGGCCAGCACCGGCTGCACCGCCGCCGCGTCGTCGACCCAGGTGAAGTGCACGGCCAGCGTGTCGCGGCCCTGGTTGGGGCTGAGCCACAGCTCGTCGGCGGCGACGGTGCGCAGCTCGCAGATCTGCAACACGGGCGCGATCCGCTCCCGCATCCCGGCCAGCGCGGCGAGCGCCCCGGCCCCGGCCGACCGGGGCAGGTGGTACTCGGACTGGAGTTCGTCGCCGCTGCTCGGCAGGAAGCCGAGCCGGAAGTGCGGCAGCCGCTCGTGCCACGGACCGGGCTCGCCGAACTGCGGGGTGCAGCTGACCGGGTCCATCCCGGGCACCGGGTGCGCCGGCCGCCCGGCCGGGGTGGTGCCGAGCCAGTCCGGCTCCGGCGGCGGGGCGTCGGCGAGCTGCTTGCGCCAGACCTGGTCGATGTCCGTCGAGCGCCAGGTGGTGAAACCGCTGACGCTGTACGCCGAGGCGAGCGCCGCGTCCAGCGCGCCGACGGGCAGGCCCTCGCGGACGTACTGGCGGACGGTGAAGGTGGGCAGCACGTCCAGGGTGACCCGGGTGACCACGCCCAGCGCGCCGAGCGACACCACCATGCCGGCGAACCGGTCACCGGCGGACCGGTCCACGGTGAGCACGTCCCCGTCGGCGGTGACCAGTTCCAGGCCGGCCACGGCGGCGGCCAGGTTGCGGTTGCCGTCGCCGGAGCCGTGGGTGCCGGTGGCGACCGCGCCGGCCACCGAGATGTGCGGCAGCGAGGCGAGGTTGGCCAGGGCCAGCCCCTGCTCGTGCAGCCGGGTCGCCACGTCCCCGTAGCGCAGGCCGGCGGCGACGGTGACGGTGCCGCGTTCCCGGTCGACCTCGACGGTGGGCGGCAACCCGGCCAGCGAGACCAGGTCGCCGGTGGTGTCGCCGATCCGGTTGAACGAGTGGCCGCTGCCGACCGCCCGTACCCGGTCGCTGCCGGCGACCAGCCGGCGCAGCTCGTCGAGGGTGGTCGGCCGGTGGAAGGCACGGGCGGCGTAGTGGACGTTGCCGGCCCAGTTGTGCCGGGGCGCCCCGCTCACGCGTCGCCGCCCTCGGTCAGCGCCGCGTGCAGGGCGTCCAACGCCTCGTCGACCTGCCGTACGTCGTAGCCGCGCAGGGCGACCGGCAGGCCCGCCGCCCTGGCGGCGGCCAGTTCGTCGCGGGCCGCCCGGCGCCGCGCCGGGTCGTCCGAGTCGAGTGCCGCGCGGGCGTGTCCCACCAGTGTGTCGACCACGTCGGAACTGTACCCGCGCAGTCTGACGGTGAAGTCGGCGACGGAACCGGCCGTGGCGCCCCGGTCGTCGCGGAACCGCTGGCCGGCGTACCGGGCCAGGGCCGCCGCGATCTCGTCCGGGTTCTCCCGCACGTGGCCCAGGTCGAGCAGTTCGGTCGCCGGCCGGCCGTCGACCCGGGCGTCGGCGGGCAACCCGACGGCGGCGTCGGCGGGTACGCCGAGCAGCCGCAGCCCGCCGGTGCCCGGTGTGGGGCGGTCCAGCACGACCAGGGCCAGTTCGGCCCAGCGCAGCCGGCGGTGCAGCCCCCGTCGGCGCACGGTCAGCCCGTCGGCGTCGATGACGAACCGGAACGGTCGCAGGGTGTTGGCCAGCCCCACCCCGCCCAGCGCGACGCCGCCGAGCGCGGTGGCCGTCCGTAGCGGCCCGCCGCCGGTGGCCAGCAGCACCGTCCCGGCCAGTACGCACACCGCCGGCAGCACCTGCCGGCCCGGTTCCCGGTGCAGCTCCACGTCGTCTCCCCCGTCGATGAGCGCGGTCCGGTGCATCATCCGGCACGGTTGTCGGCGGCGTCCACGGGGAACCATGGCGCGATGAGCAGCTACCGCGACCCGATCCTGCACGGCGACGTCTACCCGTCCGAGGAGGAGATCGACCCGACCGGGGTCGGCCTGGAGCCGGCGAGCGCCCCGCCGTCGGCGTACCCGGACCGGCCGGGACCGACGACGGCGTCGACGCCCCGGGTGGCGCAGAGCGGGGCGCACTCGATCGTCACCCACCACCTGGACGGCTCGACGCAGGTGGTGACCGACCTGGACGGTGACGGGATCGCCGACGTGGTCCAGTTCGACCTGGACGGTGACGGCGTACCGGACATCACCTACCTGGACAGCGACCGGGACGGCCGGTTGGACACGGTGCTGCGCGAGCCGGGCGCCCGCCACCGCTGACCGTCCCGGCCGCCCGACACCGGCGGGTGGCCGCCGGTGTCACAGCTGGGGCATCACCTCGGCGGCGACGAGTTCCAGGTGGTCCAGGTCGGCCAGGTCGAGCACCTGGAGGTAGGTCCGCTCGCTGCCGGCCTCGGCGTAGCGGCCGAGCTTGTCGACCACCTCGGCGGGGGTGCCGGCGAGGCCGTTCTCCCGCAGCTCGGCCGGTTCCCGACCGATGACGGCGGCCCGGCGGGCGACCTCGGCGTCGTCCCGGCCGCAGCAGAGCACCAACGCGTTGGACCAGCGCAGGGTGCCCGGGTCGCGGCCCATCTCGGCGCAGGCCGCGCGGACCCGGCCGAACTGGGCGACCGTCTCGTCGATCGAGACGAAGGGCAGGTTGAACTCGTCGGCGTAGCGGGCGGCCAGGCGCGGGGTGCGCTTGGGGCCCTTGCCGCCGAGCAGGATCGGCGGGCGGGGCTGCTGCACCGGCTTGGGCAGTGCCGGGGAGTTGTCGACCGGGTAGTGCTTCCCGGCGAAGTCGAACCGTTCGCCGGCCGGGGTCTCCCACAGTCCGGTGATGACGGCGAGTTGCTCCTCCAGCCGGTCGAAGCGCTCCCCCACCGACGGGAACGGGATGCCGTAGGCGGTGTGTTCGTCGGCGAACCAGCCGGCGCCGATGCCCAGCTCGACCCGGCCGCCGCTCATCTGGTCGACCTGGGCGACGGTGATCGCCAGCGGGCCGGGCAGCCGGAAGGTGGCCGCCGTGACCAGCGTGCCGAGGCGGATCCGGGAGGTGTCCCGGGCCAGTCCGGCCAGGGTGGTCCAGGCGTCGGTGGGGCCGGGTTCGCCGGTGGACGACCCCATCGCCAGGTAGTGGTCGGAGCGGAAGAACGCGCCGTAGCCGGCGTCCTCGGCGGCGCGGGCCACCGTGAGCAGTTTGTCGTAGGTGGCGCCCTGCTGGGGCTCGGTGAAGATCCGCAGTTCCATGCCCCGAGCATAGGGAGCCGGGCGGGCACCCGCGCGGGCCCCGCCGACCGGGCATATGCCTTGACAGGAATATGCCGGTAGGGGCATATTACCTGCGTGTCCGTTGACGCCTTCGCCGTCCTCGCCGAGCCGAGCCGCCGCCGCATCCTCGACACGCTCCGCCGGGCCGAGTGCAGCGTCGGCGAGCTGGTCGACACGCTGGAGCTGAGCCAGCCGGCCGTCTCCAAGCACCTGCGGGTGCTCCGCGAGGCCGGCTTCGTCTCCTGCCGGACGGTCGCCCAGCACCGCATCTACCGCCTCGACCTGCGCCGGCTACGGGCGGTGGACGACTGGCTGGCCCCGTACCGGCGGATGTGGGAGACCCACCTCGACACCCTGGAGCGTCACCTCGACAAGGAGTGAGCACGGCCCCGCCGGCCGGCGGTCAGCCGAACGGCCTGGTCGCGTACGCGGCGCGCAGGGCGGCCAGGCCCGCCTGCTTCGGCGTCAGGGTGCCCCAGCCGGAGTTGAAGTAGTTCGCCCGCACGATCCGGGGCCCCCGCTCCGCGTTGAGCCGGGCCAGGGCCGGTGGCACGGTGGCGATCCAGGCCGCCTGGTCGGGGAAGGCGGACACCTGCACCCCCCACTCGGCGATGATCACCGGTCGGGAGAGCGCCACCGGCCCGAGGTCGGCCACCGCCCAGTCCCTCGTCCGGCGGAACCGGCCCAGCGCGGTGTGGGCCGGGTCGGTCGCGTAGACGTTCCACTGGAGGAAATCCACCCGGGACATCAACGCCTCCGGATGGGTACGCCGGAAGGCGGCCCGGTCGAAGCCGCCCGCGCCGACCGAGAAGGTGGTGCCGGCGGGCAGGCCCCGGGCCCGCAACCAGTTCACCACGTAGGTCAGCGCCTGCACCGCGCGGGCGTCCGACTCGGCCCAGGTGAACGACACCCCCGACTCGGTGGTGCCGAACTCGTGGTCGGTGTCCAACTCCGAGGCGAGTTGCAGGTTCACCGGGAACCCCAACGTCCGGTACTGCGACAGGGCGCGGGCGAGCAGCCCGTCGCACTGACCGGCGAGCACCTGCCCGTACCCGTACGCCCGGGGCCAGGTGGTGCCCGGACGCTGCTGGATGGTCATCGCCGGCGCGGGCACGGTCCAGGTCACCCCGTCGACGGTGAACGTCTGCGCGCCGGGGCTGCCGGCGCCGTAGTGCTTCAGCTCCAGCACCATGTTCGGCGCGACCCCGGCCCGCCCCAGATCGCGCAGCCAGGACATGCCGTAGCCGGGGAAGACGTACCCGTCGGCGAGGCTGCGGTACTGGGTCAGCGAACGGAAGTTCCCGCCCACCAGGTCCGCCGTCGGGTCGGCGTTGCCGGCCAGGTAGTAGCCACCCCACACCGGGGGCGCCAGGGCGTAGTCGGCCGCCGCGCTGGCGGTGCGTCCACCCTGGTCACGAACGGTCACGGTGACCCGGGGCATCAGGCCACCGCCCGGTACACGGCGGTCGTCCCGGTGTCCGAGACCACCGTCCAGGCCCGGCCGGAGTCGTCGGCGACCTCGACGCTGAGCGGGTCGATGACCGCGGTGACCCGCACCGGGGCGCTGCTGTTGCCGTCCGGGTCGGTCAGCACGATGGTGACGGTCACCGGGCGGGTGTCCGGGTCGGCGTAGCCGACGGTGAGCGTCATCGGCTCACCCGGGGAGTAGGTCGAGGCGTCGAGGCTGGCGGTCACGGTGGGAGCGGCCATCCCGGCCCCTCCTTCCTTGCTGTCCCGGTCGACGGGCACGACGCCCGCCGGCCGGAGATGGTGACGTCGTTGTCCGGACCGGGCGGTGGCGACCGGGCCCGGTCACCGCCGGCCGGCCGGGCGGGTGCGCCGCGCCTCCCCGGCCACACCCCCATCCACCTGCGTCAACAGTGCCCCCTACCGACCCCGGGCGTCCTGTCGGCAATCCGCCAGCCGGGGCCGGCGGTGCGGTCACCGGGTGCGGCGTCGGCGGAGCAGGTGGGTGCCGAGGCTGACCAGGGTGCTGCCGAGGCCGGTGCCGAGGAACACCAGCACCGCCCCCACCACCCACAGCCCGGAGTCGTCGGTCGCCGCCGCGTGCCCCGACCAGGCGGCCGTGAACGCCACCGTCATCACCGGCGCCACCAGCACCGGGCTCAGCAGCCAGCCGGCGACGGCGGCGACCACGACCAGGGTGAGCACCGCGCCGGCCACCTGCCACACCGCGTACGGGCCGGTGGTCGCGCCGGTGCGGGGGTCCGTCGACCAGCCGCTCTCCCACCCCAGCCAGGCCGCCCAGGTGCCGATCGTCGCGGCGGCGAGGAACACACCGCCGAGGAGGGTACGGGTACGCGTCATCTGCACGCCCCGATCATCGTCGGCGGGGACGGCCACCGGATGAGCACCCGTACTCACGATCACCGTCACACCACCCTTCGCAGCCGTAACCGCCCTGGTCGGGGGCCGTGTGGCGCGGGTTGACCCGATCAGCGAGACTCGGTCGGACCACCCCCGGGGGCCGTCCCCCGGACCCCGGACCCCGGCGAACGGTTGGAGCCCATGGCAGACCCCTCCCTGTTCTGGCTGGCCGGCGCGGTGCTGCTGGTGGCCGCGGGCGTGGCGACCACCCTGCTGCCCCAGCGACGGGCCCGCGCGGAACAGCGGCGGACCGCGTGGTCGGCCGCGCGGGCGGCGATCGACAGCGCGGCCGTCAGCCGGGACGCGGCCCCGGCCCGGGTGCCCGAGGCGGAACGGTTGCTGACCCGCGCCGAGTCGCTCGCGGGCCGGCGCGGTGGGGCCGACGCGGCGCGGGCGGCGGCCGAGCACGCCCGGCAGGCCGACCGGCTGTGGCGGGAGCAGCGGTGAACGCCGACAGGTACCGACGGCTGGCCGAGCCGTTGCGCTGGACGCTGCTCGGGATCGCCGTGCTCGTCCTGGTGGTCTTCCTGCTCGCCCAGCGGCAGCAGGGCATCGACGTCAGCTACGGCCGGTCGCCGACGTCGACGGCCGGGGTCGACACGGACAGCGCCGGCACCTCCGACCGGGCCACCGTGCCGTCGGTGGACGAGATGACCGCGCTGGTGGCCGCCGCGCCGGTGGTCCGCCTGCCGGGCTCGGTGGCGTACTGGAACGAGCAGCGGGTCCGGGAGGTGGCCGGCGACACCCGGATCCTGGTCGCCCCGCCCGGCCTGGACTCCGACGAGCGGGAGCGGGTCCGGGACGTGGAGAACGCCACGATCCGGGTGATCGGCACCGAGGTCAGCGGCGGTTTCTACCAGGCCAGCTCCGACCGGCTGCCCGCCTGGCGGGCGCAGTTCGCCACCGGGGACGTGACCGACCTGCTGATCGCCCTGATCACCGCGCTCCGCAAGGAGTCCACCCCGGCCGACCGGGACGAGTTGCGCTGGCGCGAGCCGAGCGGGCCGGAGCTGGGCACCGTCCTGACCGACCTGCGGGCGACCGGGCGGCACATCGCGCCCGGCGCGACCCTCACCGACGTGCCCGAGACCGCCGCCCGCAACGCCTTCCCCGACGGCGCGTGGTACGTCGCGCTGCCCGTGCAGCGCTACGGCGAACCCCTGCCCCGGTACGGCCCCGCCCTGAGCGCCCAGTTCCCCGACCAGCCGATCGTGGTGATGTACGGGCTCTGGATCGAATACCACGGACCCGGCGCGGCGGACTTCGCGGAGTTGGCCGGGGCCAGCTTCTACGGCCAGTTCGCCAACCTGCTCAGCCGCACCGACTACCCGCAGCGCAACGTGCTGGGCGTCTACCTCAACCGGGTCACCGACATCCGCTACGCGGGCCTGTTCGAGCGGCCCCTGCCGTACCGGCCGGCCGATCCGCTGCGGGTGGCGCTGCCGGCGCTGCCGTGGCTCTTCGCGGGCTGCGTGGCGGCGTTCATGGTGCTGTCGGCCCGGTCGCTGCGCCGGCCCGACCGCCGACCGGGCAGCCGGCGGGACACCGCGCCGACCCGGCTGGCCGGGTTGACCGCGCTGGCCGTCGAGGTGTCCCTGCTGACCGACGCCCGCAGCAACCCGGCACTGACCCGGGGCATCGTCAAACTCCAGGCCGCCCGGTCGGCGTGGGAGGAGAAGTTGCCCGCCCGGCACGTCCGCACGCTGCTCGACGAGGCGGCGGCCGAGCTGGACGACACCGCGCGCCAGGTCGGCATCGCCAGTTACCGCCCGGACAACTACCTGCGGGGCAGGCTGTCATGACACGTTCCGTATCCCCGCAGACCGGTGCCGGCCGCCCCTGGCAGCGACGCGTCGCCGGACTGCTCGGCACCCCGTTCGGCCTGGCCGTGCTGGCCTGCCTGGTGCTGGCCGGCTGGGCGGTGTGGAGCGGCGGGGCGCTGGACGGCCCGATCGCCCGGCACGTCCGCACCACGTCGTTCTACGCCGACCCGGGGCTCGACGTGGACCGGGCCGAGGCGGAACGGATCATCGGCAACCGCCGGCTCGTGGTGATCCTGCGCTCCCCCGGGGCCGACCTGCGGGACACCTGCAAACGGGTGCACCGGGCCGCCGACGGGACCGTCGTGCTGGTACTCAGCCGCGACGACGACGACTACGACACCTACGGCTGCGCCCTGGTGCCCGGGTACGAGAAGAAGAACCTCGGCAAGGCCGCCGCCGCAGAAATGATCATCGGGCGGGGCATCGACACGTTCGTCGACCGCCCGCTGGAGGCCGTGAAGGTCATCGCCGTCAACTACGACCGGCTGGTCAAGGCCGGCACCGTACCCGACGGCGCGCGGACGATCAGCCCGTCGCTGCCCCGGTTCCTGCTCGCCGCCGCGGCGGTGACCGGGGTCGTCGCCGGAGCGTCGGTGCTCTACCTCGGCGGCCGGCGGGCCGGGCGGCTGGCGGCGGCCCGGCGGGTCCGCCGCGACGAACGCACCGACAGCCGCAGCGCGCTCAGCGCCGCCACCGCCGGCCTGGCCCAACAGATCATCGACCTCGACCCGAAGTACGCCCTGCTGAGCAGCCGCCCCGACGGCGACGACAGCAGCTTCGTCCGACGCTACCGGCAGTTGACCTCCGACCACGCCGCCCTGCTCGACCGGCTGTCGACCCTGGACGACGCCGACGAGGCGGCGGTACGGGAGCTGACCGCCCGCGTCGAGTCGCTGAGCCGCCGGGCGCAGTCCCTCGCCGACGGGAAACCCGCCAGGTCCCGGTAGCCCGCCGCACCGGCCCGGCCGGCCACCGTGCGCTCAGCTGTCCGAAGCACGACTGACCGGGGACGGCTCTGGCGCTTCCGGCGAACCGCTTCGTAGTGTGTTCGGGTTCGTCCGATAGCCGCACGGGAGGATGAAGACCGCTGAGTTCCGCCCGATCCGACCTCCCCCGGGAAGCGGCGGTCGCGGTCCACGCCGGTGACCCGCCATGAGTCTCGTCCAGCAGCTCGCCGGGTTGCCGGTGGATCGCGTCGTGCAGCTCGGCGGCGTACCCATCGACACGGTCGCGGCGACCACCACCGGGGAGACGGCCGGCCCGGTCGCCGTCGTGCTACGGCCCGGCCCGACCCGTACCCCCGGCGCCTTCGTCCGTGCCGTCCTGGACGACCTCGAACGGGTGGCGGTGGCGCTGCTGCCCGGCTGGCTCACCGAGGCCGCGGACGTCCCCCGCGCCGACCCGTTCGGCCTGGCCGCCGTCCGGGCCGCCGCCGTCCGGCGGGCGCGGGGCTCCGCGCACTTCGCACCGTTCCTGGCGTACCTCGCCGGCGTGGCGCTGTCCGGGCGGCGTCCACCGACCGACCCGTTCCCTTCGGAGATCCGCTGTCCGGGGTTGACCCGGGTGGTGGCGGACGGCTTCGGCCGACCCCGGGTGAGCCTGTTGGTCGAGGTTCCCGCCGGTCTCGACCCGGCCGGGGAACGGGCCGTCGTGGCGGGCGCGGAGTGGTTGTGCCACCACGGCCGGGTCGCCGTGTGGCTGGCCGGGACGCCGTTGCGGCACGAAGACCGGGTGGTCAGCGTCGCGCTCACCCCGGCGGCGGTCGCACCGCCCCCGCCGGCCCCGGCGACGTCACCGACGGTGCTGGGGCGTCCCCATCCCGGCAGCAGCACCGAGGCGGCTCTGGAGGCCGCCCTGGCCGCCGAGAGTTGGGCGGCGGGCCGGGTCTGGAACCACTACCACCAGTCGCATCCCCTCACGCCCCCGGTCTGCCTCGACCTGCTCTGGCCCACGGAACGGTGTGTCGTCGAGGTCGACGGCCCGGAGCACTGCCGGCCGGACCGGTTCGAGGCGGACCGGCAGCGCGACGTGCGGTTGCAAATGGACGGTTACGCCGTCCTCCGCTTCACCAATGCCCGAATCAACCACGACGTCGGCGCGGTGGTGCACCAGATCGGCACCGTCATCCGGGCCCGGCGACGCGACATGGCGGAAGGAACGTTCCATGCCCGGCGATGACCTCACCCCCTCCGAGAGCGCGATCCTGGTCGTGTTGATGGCCGAGGCCCGGGAGGTGCCCAACACCGAGTTGCGTAAGCGCTACGGCGTCGACATCCGCAAGTCGTACCGGGACAAGCTCAACCGGCTCGGCTACCTGGACAGCCGCCGTGAGGGCAACACCTTCCTGCACCAGCTCGCCGACAAGGGCTGGGTACGGGTGCAGGAGGACCTGCCCTTCCAGTCCCCGGTCGGCCGGATCCTCGGTGGGGCGCTGACGGCGTTGCAGGTGAACCTGCGGGACCGGGTCATGGCGCGCAGCGACTACCGCACGTTCGGTGAGATGTTCGCACTCACCGACGTGCGGGGCGGTGAGCCCCGGCCGGACCTGCGGCGCACCCTCGGTCTGCGCGTCCGGCACGCGTACGGGGCGTTGGCCGCCGAGCCGGGGGCCTGGGTCAGCCTGGCCCGGTTGCGGCCGTTCTTCGGCGACGTCGACCCCGCCGACCTCGACGAGGCGCTGCGGGATCTGGAGCGCGAGCCGGACGTGGACATCGTCCCGGAATCCAACCAGAAGGCGCTCACCACGGCCGACGTGGCGGCGGCCCTGCGGCTGGGCGGCCAGGACAAGCACCTGCTGGCGATCGGGGTGGGATGACCGGGGCGGAGCACGCCGCCCTGGCGGCACTCAGGTTCGACTGGGCGCCGGTGCCCGACGACGTCTGGCGGCCCTCGCCGTTCCACGTGGAGGGCCTGCACAGCGCCGTGGTCCGCGACATCCTCGACGGGGTGGCCGACGCCCGCCACAGCGCCGACAGCAGCCCGATCGGGCTGGTGCTCCAGGGGCAGCGCGGCTCGGGCAAGACCCACCTGCTGGGCTGGATCCGGCAGCAGGTGCAGCAGCAGGACGGCTACTTCTTCCTGGTCGGGCTGCTCGACGCGCACGGCTTCTGGGACAGCGTGCTCGCCGCCGTGCTCGACGGACTGTCCCGGCCGGTGCCCGGCGGCGAGAGCCAGCTCCGGCTGCTGCTGCGCCGGCTCTCCTCGCTGGTCGGGGCACCCCGGTCGGCCCGCCGCGCGGTGATGGGGGAAACCGAACTGACCCGGCCGGCCCTGGACGCGTTCGTCGAAGGGCTCGTCGGGTACGCGCCGCACGTGGCCCGCGTCTGCGGGGAGACGGCGCGGGCGCTCGCGCTGAGCGCCTCGGAGGACGTCGCCCACCGGGACGTCGCGGAGAACTACTTCACCTCCGGCGAGGAGGGGGAGCCGGGTGAGCGCAGCGCCTGGGGCATGCGGCGGACGCCGCGCGGCCCACAACGGATCGTCCAGGAGATCTCCTGGCTGCTGGCCCTCACCGGCCCGTCCGTGATCGCCGTCGACCAGATCGACACGCTCATCGCGCAGTCCGTGGCCGCCGGTGACGTCCTGCACGCCCGACCCGGCGCGCAGGACGACCCGGAGCAGGCTGCGGTGCACGCCCGGATCGCCGACGGCCTGATGTCGTTGCGCCAGCTCACCCGCCGCACGCTCACCTTGGTGGCCTGCCTGCCGACGTCGTGGACGATCATCAGGAGTCGGACGGTGGACACGGTGAGCGACCGGTTCCGGGTGCCACCCCGGCTCACCACCATCCATGATCCCGCGCTGGCCCGGAGGATCATCGAACGACGGCTCGCCGTCCGGTTCGCCGAGGTCGGCTTCGTACCCCCGTATCCCTCGTGGCCGGTGCGGCCCGACGCCTTCGCACACGCCGAGGGGATGACCCCTCGGGAACTGCTGATCGACATCGACCGGCACATCCGGGACTGCCTCGCGGCCGGCGAGGTGCGGGAGCTGACCCGGCTCGGTGATCCGACGCAGCCGCAGCCCCACAGCCCGCGCGGCGTTCCCGCCGCCGACCTGGAGCCGTTCGACAAGAGGTTCGCCCAGCTCAAGAACGAGGCCGACGTTTCCGGTCCGCTGACCCGCGACGGCGAGGACGGAACGGTTCCCGCCCTGCTCGCGGCCGGCCTCACCGCCTGGGTGGTGGAACGCGGCGAGGGCGGCGGATCGTTCAGCGTGGACCCGCCCCCGAGCGCCCAACCGCCGCTGCACGCCCGGCTCCGGCTCACCCTCGACGAGGCCACCGAGGACCAGGTCCACTGGTGTTTCCGGGCGATCAGCGAGGAACACCACGCCATCGCCGCGCTGGCCCGGCTCCGCAAGGCGTGCACGGTGGCGGGGCTCGACGCCCGGGTGGCCCGGCGCAGACTGTTCCTGCTCCGCAACGGCGCCTGGTCCGGCGGCGCCAAGACCCGGCAGGCGGTCACGGCCTTCACCCGGGCCGGCGGGACGATCCTGCCGCTGGACCACGGGGATCTCCGCATCCTCGGGGCGCTGCGGGTCATGCTCGCCGAGTCACCGGTCGACATCCGGGGTTGGCTGACCGCCCGTCAACCGACCCGGGACCTCACCGTGTTGCGACAGGCCCTCGCCTCCGTCGCCGACTGGCTCCCCGCCGCTCCCGGTGACGACACGGCGGGACGCGTGGCACCGTCCGGACCGGGCGGGGCCGGGCGGACCGACGCCGGGTGTGGGCGACCCGGTCCGGGGCAGGTCGATCCGCTGCCGGCCGGGGCTGCGGAGTCCGGTCCGCGTCTCACCGTGGGATACGACCACCGCACCGACGAACCCGTGTCGCTCCCGCTCGAAGCCCTCCGCAAGCACACCACCATCTTCGCCGGCTCCGGGTCCGGCAAGACCGTGCTGATCCGCCGCGTCCTGGAGGAGTGTGCCCTCGCCGGGGTCTCCGCCATCGTCCTCGACCCCAACAACGACCTGGCCCGGCTCGGCGACGGGTGGCCGGAACCGCCGCCGCAGTGGCGCGCCGGGGACGCCGGGAAGGCCCGCGACTACCTCGCCGGGACCGACGTGCTGGTGTGGACGCCACGCCGGTCGTCGGGCCGCCCGCTGAGCTTCCAGCCGCTGCCGGACTTCCGCAGCGTGCGCGACGACCCCGACGAGTTCCACGAGGCCGTGGAGGCGGCTGTCGCGTCGCTCGCGCCCCGCGCCCAGCTGACCGGTCGCACCAACAAGGTCCACCTGGGGCTCGCCGTGCTGCGTAAGGCCGTGGAGCACTACGGCCGGCGGGGTGGCAGCCGGGTACAGGGCTTGATCGACACCCTGGCCGACCTGCCGGACGGGCTGCTGGACATCGACGGGGCGGACAAGATCGGCGTGGGGATCGCGCAGTCGCTGGCCGCGGCGATGGTCAACGATCCGCTCTTCGGCGGCGAGGGCAGCCCGATGGACCCGGGGCTGCTGCTCACCCCCGCCCCCGGCGCGCGGGCCCGGATCTCCGTCGTCAGCCTCGTCGGGCTGCAGTCCGACGAGACCCGGCAGGGCTTCGTCAACCAGTTGCAGATGGCGCTGTTCGCCTGGATCAGGAAACACCCGGCGAACGACCGGCCGCTGCTCGGGCTGCTCGTGATGGACGAGGCACAGACGTTCGCCCCGTCCGGCGCGATGACGCCGTGCACCCAGAGCACGCTGGCCCTGGCGGCGCAGGCCCGCAAGTACGGCCTGGGGCTGGTCTTCGCCACCCAGGCGCCCAAGGGGTTGCACAACCGGATTCCGGGCAACGCGGCGACCCAGCTCTACGGCCGGCTGAACAGCCCGATCCAGATCGAGGCCGCCCGGGAGATGGCCAAGGCGAAGGGTGGCGACATCGCCGACGTCGCCCGGCTCGGCACCGGCGAGTTCTATCTCGCCGCCGAGGGTGCCGCACCGGTGAAGATCCGGACCCCGCTGTCGCTCAGCCATCATCCGCGTAGCCCGCTGACCGCCGAGGAGGTGCTGGAACGGGCCCGCCGCAGGTGAGCTCGACGACCCCGCCGGCCTGCGGATCTTGTCACCGGGATCTAGCGTGGAAGGAGCCTGTTCACCGGCAGTAAGGATCATCGATGTTGCGCAAGCATCTGGTCGGGTTGATCGTCGGCGTCGTCCTCATCGCGGTGCTGGGGGCCGCCGCCGTGGTCTGGCTCACGCTCAACGGGCCGCAGAAGACCGGACCGGGTCCGGACGCGGCGGCACCGGCCGGGGCAACCGCCTCCGGGGCCACGCAGCCGCCGTCCGGCAGTCCCGCCCCGTCGACCGCCGCGCCCGGCACGGCCGCTTCGGCCTCGCCGGAGGCCGGCCCACGGCGAATGAGTCGCCTCCTCTACGACGACGGGCAGAACACGGCGACCGTCACGGGTCTGGAGGTGACGACGTCGGGACAGCTGCGGGTGCAGTTGCGCTACGAGACCCGGTCGCCCGGCGGGTGGGTGCTGAGCTGCCCGGAGCGGGCGGTGGATCTCCAGTCGTCGCACCTCACGCTGGCCGACGGGCGGCGGGTCAACCCGGTCGACACGTACTGCGCGGCGGAGCGTTCCGGTGAGGATTTCACCCTGCGGCCCGGTGCGGTCCTGGAGAGCTGGGGCGTGTTCCCGGTCGTCCCGTCCGGCGGTTCCTTCTCGCTCACCTGGTACGACCTGGGCACCGTCGACGGGTTGAAGCTCTGAACCGACCTGACTGACGGGTCAGTGCGCGGGGGACGGCTCCGCCAGGCCGGGCGGGGCGGGGTGCCGGGTTTCGGTGGCGCACACGCCGGCCAGGAGGTCGGCGGTGGTGTGCGCCCGCACGTCGGCCTCCGTACCGTCGGCGAACCGCGCGACGACGGCCCGGACGTGCCGCTCGGCGGTGTCGGCGAGCCCGTCGTAGACGGCGGCGAAGGTCTCCCGGGCGGGGCCGCGCAGCCAGCCGGCGGGCAGCAGCCGCAGCGGTAGCTGCGGGTCGAGGGTGGGGAACCGCCGGAAGGTGTCCATCACCTCGGTCCGGGCCCGGACCGCCTCGGCGCCGTCGACCCGGCCGGCGGCGATGCGCGGCAGGATCGGCTGCCAGCGCCGCAGGAAGCTCTCGTACTGTTCGGCGACCGCCGCGACGTCCCAGGCGTCGAGCGGGTCGCGGCCGGCGACCGCGTCGAGGTCGACCCGCCGGCCACGGAACACCGTGACCGCGCCGAGGTGGAGCTGGGCGAGGTGGGCCCGTGCCTTCGGGGTCAGCTCGTGCGGTGAGATCCACAGTCCGTCGTACAGCGGCGCGTAGCCCAGCCACCGGAGTTGGCCGCGCAGGGCGCGTCGTTGCGCGCTGCGCTCCTGGGGCAGGGAGAACGCGACGAGGGTCCAGCACTCGTCCCACGGTTGGGTGGTGGTGGTCGCGGCCATCACCCAACTGCCGCCGACGGAGAGGCTGACGGCGGCGGACCGGCTGAGCCGGTACGAGCTGCGTCGGCCCTGCCGGCTCCCTTCGAGGACCCCCCGGCGGGCCAGCCGGCTGATCACGGTCCGCGCGCCGGCGAGGCTGACGTCGGACTCGGCGAGCAGCGCGACGATGGCGGCGGACGGCAGCCATGCCCGGGTACGCAGCGTGTAGTCGGCCAGCAGGGTCACCGCGACGCCCTGGGGCGAGTTGCCGGCCTGCCGGCGGGGCAGCCGCACCGGGTGGTCCCCGTCGTCGGGGAAGATCTCCTCGATGTCGAACGGGTGTGGCACTGGGGACGCTCCGGGCTCGGCTGGGCGACGGTGGCACCGACTGTAGACGGCGCACCGGTGCCCGCCTACCGAACGCGGTCCGGGGTGGACCCGGGCGCGGAACCGGTGACCGCCCAGTGTATCGAGGCCATTCGATTGACACTTGTCGGACCTAGGAGAACACTAAGTGCCATGCAATGCCCTAGGGCCGGGGCAGGGCATGCCGGACGTAGTGGGCCAGCGCGGACGACACGGGCATCCGGGCGTACCCGTGTCGCACGGTCGCGCGGCCGATCTCAACCTGTGAGGGAGTCACGCCCATGAGAATCAGACGGAAACTGCTGCTCGCCCTGGCGGCGCCGCTGGTCGCCACCGTGGCGGCAGCCGCCCTGGTGGTACCGACGCTCCAGCCGGCGTACGCCGCGTCGCTGGTCGAGGTGACCAACTTCGGCGACAACCCCGGTCGGATGCGGATGCACATCTACGTGCCGAACACCCGCCCGACCAACCCGGCGATCGTGGTGGCCATGCACGGCTGCGGCGGCACCGGCCCCGGCTTCTACTCCAGCAGCGAATTCGCCTCGCTGGCCGACCGGTACGGCTACATCGTGATCTACCCGTCGGCGACCCAGCAGGCCGGCTTCGGCAACTGCTTCGACACCTGGTCGGACGCCGCGAAGCGCCGGGGCGGCGGCAGCGACCCCGTGTCGATCGTCTCGATGATCAACTACACCGAGCGGCAGTACGGCGGCGACCCCCGCCGGGTGTTCGCCACCGGCAGCTCGTCCGGCGGCATGATGACCAACCACATGCTGGCGGTCTACCCGGACGTGTTCGCCGCCGGCGCCGCCTTCATGGGGGTGCCCTACAACTGCTTCGCCAACGCGGCCGACTACCCGCCCGGCGCCAGCCAGTGCACCGGCGGGAACATGAACCGCACCCCGCAGCAGTGGGGCGACGCGGTCCGCCAGCAGGCGTACCCCGGGTACACCGGCCCCCGGCCGAAGGTGCAGCTGTGGCACGGCACCGCCGACACCCTGGTGCCGTACTCGCTGCTCCAGGAGACCATCGAGCAGTGGACGAACGTGTTCGGGCTCAGCCAGACGCCCACCTCCACCGACACCCCGCAGTCCGGCTGGAACCGCCGCCGCTACGCCGACAGCAGCGGCAACGTCCTGGTCGAGGCGTACAGCATCCAGGGGGCGGGGCACAGCCTGCCCTCCGGCGGGATGGCCGCCGTCGCCCTCCAGTTCTTCGGCCTGACCAACCCCACCCCGACCACGCCGCCGCCCACCACCCCGCCGCCGACCACCCCGCCGCCCACCACCCCGCCGCCCACCACGCCCCCGCCGACCACCCCGCCGCCGACCACCACCCCGCCGCCCAGCTCCGGGGCCTGCCGGGTCACCGCCAGCGTCAACGCGTGGAACAGCGGCCTGACCGAGAACCTGACCATCACCAACACCGGTTCCAGCGCCGTGAACGGCTGGTCCCTGGTGTTCACGCTGCCCGGCGGGCAGAGCATCACCTCCGGCTGGAACGCCACCTACTCCCCCTCGTCGGGGCAGGTGACGGCGCGTAACGCCAGCTACAACGGCACCATCCCGGCCGGCGGCTCGGTCGACATCGGCTTCCAGGCCAACCACACCGGCAACACCGCCAAGCCCTCCTCGTTCACCCTCAACGGCGCGGCCTGCACGGTCGCCTGACCGTCCCGGTCCGCCTCCGGGTGTGACCCGTCATCCGGTACGGGCCGCGTGGCCCGTACCGGATGATCCGCTCCCCCGCCCGGTGACGGGCGGGGGAGCTTTCCGCGCCCGACTCCCTCGCCGACGGCGGCGCAACGCTTGACATTAGGCAGGCAGATGACTGCATAATGCTGGTCATGGCCGGTGACATGGACAAGGTGTTCAAGGCGCTCGCCGACCCGACCCGTCGCCGGTTGCTCGACAGCCTCCGCCGGGAGGACGGTCAGACCCTGGGCCAACTCTGTGCCCAACTGGCCATCACCCGGCAGTCGGTGACGCAACACCTCGGCGTGTTGCAGGAGGCCAATCTGGTCAACGCCGTCCGACGCGGCCGGGAGAGGTGGCACTACCTCAACCCGGTCCCCATCCACGAGTTGCCGCAGCGTTGGATCGCCGCGTTCGAGGAACCCCGGCTACGGGTGCTCGACGCGATCCGCCGACAGGCAGAGGAGCCGCAGATGACCGTCACCAAACCCACCTTCGTGTACGTGACCTACCTCCACGCCACCCCGGAACGGGTCTGGGAGGCGTTGACCGACGCCGACCTGACCGGCACCTACTGGGGTCACCACAACGTCTCCGACTGGCGACCCGGCTCCCGGTGGGAACACCGGCGCACCGACGGCTCGGGCATCGCCGACGGCGGCGGCACGGTCCTCGAAGCGACCCCGCCGACCCGGCTGGTCATGACCTTCGGCGACGTCGACGCCGAGGCCGGGCCGGACGCCTCCACGGTCACCTTCCTCATCGAACCGCACCGGGACATCGTCCGGCTGACCGTCACGCACGTGAACCTGCCGTCCGACGAGGACTTCGACGCGGTCTCCGCCGGCTGGCCCGCGGTCATGGCCAACCTGAAGTCACTGCTCGAAACCGGCCGCGCGCTGCCCCAGGCGCCCTGGGAGATGCACGCCGCGCTACGGGCCGCCCAGCAGAGCGGCGGCGACGGCACGACCCGGCCCGACGCACCCTGACGCCGGCCCTACCGGCTGAACCCGGACAGTTCCTGGGCCGCGGTGGCGACGCCGAACCACCGGGACAGCCGGTCGCGCAGTTCCCGCTGGTCGGCACCGACCCACGCCACGTGCCCGTCGGGTCGCAGCAGCAGCGCGGGCACCGCCAACTCCTCTCCGACGTCGACGACGCGATCGACCCGGTCCGCCCAGCCCGCCACCGAGAGTTCCCCGGTCTGGTCCAGCAGCAGCCCCCGCCCCCGGTGCATCAGCCCGTAGAGGCGTCCCCGCTTCAGCTCCACGTCCCGCAACCGCCGACCGAGCAGGTCGTGGCCGGCACCGAGGTCGTACCGGACCGAGATCGCGGTGATCTTCTCGATCAGGTACCGGTTCACCTCCTCGAAGTCCATCAGCTCGGTCAGCAGCCGACGGACCGCCTGCGGGCCCGCCTCAAGGGACATCAGCTCCGTCTGCGCGCGGGTGTTGTCCAGCACGTCCGCCGCCACCGGCCGGCGCTCCGCCTGGTAGGTGTCCAGCAGGTCCGCCGGCGCCCACCCGGCGACCTGCGCGGCCAGCTTCCAGCCCAGGTTGAACGCGTCCTGGAGACCGAGGTTGAGCCCCTGCCCACCCAGCGGCGGGTGCACGTGCGCCGCGTCGCCGGCCAGCAGCACCCGGCCGACCCGGTACCGCTCGGCCAGCCGGGTGGCGTCGCCGAAGCGGGACAGCCAGCGGGGCGAGTGCACCCCGAAGTCCGTGCCGGCGGTCGCCCGCAACTGCTGCCGGAAGTCCTCGATGGTCGGTGCGACCGCCCGGTCCTCACTCACCCCGGCGGCCGGTACGACGACGCGGTACAGCCCCTCGCCGTCCCCGACCGGGCCGACCCCGAACCGGAGCTGCGTCCGACGTACCCGGGTCATCACCGCGACGACCTCGTCCTGCGGCGCGGTCAGCTCCATCACGCCCAGCAGCGTCTCGTTCCTGGTGGGCTCACCGGGGAAGCCGACACCCAGCAGCTTGCGCACCGTGCTGCGGCCACCGTCGCAGCCGACGAGATAGCGGGTACGCAGGCGGGTGCCGTCGGCCAGCTCGGCGGTCACCGCGTCCCCGTCCTGGCTGAGTCCGACCAGTTCACTGCCCCGCCGGATCTCGACGCCGACGGCGGTGGCGTGCTCGGCCAGCAGCCGCTCGGTGACCGGCTGCGGGATGCCGAGGACGTAGCCGTGCGCGGTGTCCATCCCCGACGGCCACTCCTTGGCGATGCCGGCGAAGTAGCCGCCGATCTGGAACTGTTTTCCGTGCGCGAGGAACCGCTCCAGCAGGCCCCGCTGGTCCAGCAGTTCGATGCTGCGCACGTGCATGCCGAGCGAGCGCACCACGCTGGTCGGCTCGGCGTCGCGCTCCAGCACCGCCACCCGTACGTCGTGCAGCCGCAGCTCGGAGGCCAGCATCAGGCCGGTCGGCCCGCCGCCCACGATGGTCACGTCGATCATGGATTCCCCGTTCGACCGCTCGCGTTGCCCGATGCGTCGATACCGACGCATGCTTCGCGAATCTCGGATTTCGCCAGGTTCTGGCGTCGAGTGGAGATTCTGCACCAGCACCCGGGTCTTGCCACAAGACCCGGGGTGCGATATACGTTAGAAGTGGCAGGGAGGCTCCGATCCCCTGCCTTTGCTGTTTCCCCCGCAGAGCCCCCGTCCTCGACGCCGCACACCCCGACGAGGGGGGCGGCTACCCGCCCAGCCGCTCGGCGTGCTCGTGACAGCTCTGCGTGGCGTGCGTGATGAATTCGAGGATGTGCGCCAGCGTCTCGTCGTCGTACCGCCGCAGGAACGCCTGTCCGTCGGTCACGATCGGCCCGTAGATCGCGCCGATCTTCCGGTTGGCCGCCTCGGTGGGGCGGACGGTCACCCGGCGACGGTCGGCGGTGTCGCGTTCCCGGGTCGCGTAGCCGGCGCGTTCCAGCCGGTCGATCGCGGTGGTGACACCCCCGGTCGTCATCCCGGCCGCGACGGCCAGTTCGCCGGGGCTCGGCGGCTCCGGCGCGAACAGCAGTTCGAGGCAGCGCATGTCCGTGCGGTTCAGGCCGAGCAGGTCGGCGGCGCGCTGGTCGAGCACGTCGACCGCGCGCTGGTACGCCTGCATCGCCTCGCCGAGCTGCTCCGCCAGACCCATGGTGGGAAATTCTAGCCAACCGCCGTACGGTATCTAGATAATCTAGTAATCAGATTCTCTAGAGGAGCGGGGACATGGACGTACTCGTGATCGGCGCCGGAACCGGCGGGATGTGCCTGGCACACGGCCTACGCCGGGCCGGCATCAACGTCGCCGTCTACGAGCGGGACCGCACCCGCAGCGACGGCCTGCACGGCTACCGGGTCGGCATCGACCCGCACGGCAGCCGGGCGCTCAAGGCGTGCCTGCCCGACCAGCTCTACCGCACGTTCGTGGCGACCTGCGCCCGCGCGCCGGAACAATTCGTGTTCTTCGACGAGCAGCTCCGGCCGACGCTCGCGCTGCCCCTGCGCCCGGCCACCGACGACGTCGACAGCGAGAGGTCGGTGAGCCGGATGACCCTGCGCCAGGTGCTCTTCACCGGCATGCAGGACGTCATCCACTTCGACAAGACCTTCGTCCGCTACCGGCACCAGGCCGACGGTCGCGTCACCGCCCACTTCGCCGACGGGACCACCGCCACCGGCGACCTGCTGGTGGCGGCGGACGGCGTCAACTCGGCGGTACGCCGGCAGTACCTCCCCCACGCCCGCACCGAGGACACCGGCATCATCGCGATCGCCGCGAAGGTGCCGATGACACCCCGGACCACGGCGCTGCTACCGACGCGGTTCTTCCCCGGCATCGGCATGGTCCTGGCACCCGGCGGCAAGTCCTGCATCCTGCACTGGATGGAGTTCCCCTGGGACCAGCAGGGCCGGCCGAGGAACGACGACGAACTGCTGGCGCGCTGGCCCGGCCTGCTGTTCGACAACACCCGCGACTACCTCAACTGGGGCATCGCGGCGGCGGCCGACAAGCTCCCGGCCGACATCATGACGTACGGCGGCGACGACCTCATCCGCCTCGTCCTGCGGATGACCCCGACGTGGAGCCCCCGGCTGCGCCAGCTGTTCACCCTCGGCGACCCGAGCACCGCGTTCGCCATCACCATCCGCACCTCGGTGCCGATCCCGGCCTGGCCCAGCACGAACGTCACCCTGCTCGGCGACGCCATCCACACCATGACGCCGGGCCGGGGCGTCGGCGCCAACACCGCGCTGCGGGACGCGCAGCGCCTGACCGACGAGCTGACGCTCGTCCGCGACGGGCGCAAAGGGCTGGTCGAGGCCGTCCACGACTACGAAACCCGGATGATCGAGTACGGCTTCCAGGCCGTCCGGGACTCCCGGGAGCAGATGACCGCCGACGCCCTGGTCCACAAGCCAGTGCTGGGTCGCGTCGCGCTGGCCGGCATGCGCGGCTACCTGCGCCTGGTCGACCGGGTCCCGGCGCTCAAACGCAGGATGATCGACGGCCTGTACGAGTACCGCGGCGGCCAGGACTGACCAGCGCCCGTGCGGGTGCGCCGCCCTGGCCTGCGCTTCGGCGGCCGTGCGCCCCGCTCGGACATCCGTTTCGGGTGGGGCGGACGGGACTCGAACCCGTGGCCGATGGATTATGAGTCCACTGCTCTAACCTGCTGAGCTACCGCCCCCGATACCGCGCCGGATCGTAACCCGCCCGGCTGGCCACCGGCCACCACCGAACCGGCCCGCCCACCGACACCGATCGGCACGATGGGCTACGCGAGAATAACAGTCAGCAGTCGATCCGGATGCACCCGAACCGGCGTTGCGCGAGCACCGGAATCAGCCCGCCGCGCGCAGTTCCGCGAGCACCGATCCGGCCGTACGCCAGCCGCTGGCCAGCGCCCCCTGGATGGACGGACTGTCCCGGTGGTCGCCGGCCACGAAGATCCCTCCGCCGAGCGCCACCGGCTTGCGGAGCCGCCCCTGCGGGGGTGGCGCGGCGGGCAGCGCCTCGGGGACCGACACCGTGGTCAGGTGTTCCCAGTCCGCTGTGGAGCGTCCGTAGAGCCGGTCCAGTTCGGCGCGGATCGTCGGTTCGGGCGGGGCGGTGGGGCCGACCACGGAGGTCGCCACGAGGTGCCGGCCGGGCGGGGCGTACGACGGCGCGGCCCGGCTGACCACCACCGTGTTGGCGACGAGTTCCCGCCGGTCGCCGTCGACGAGCAGGACCGGTTCGTCGAGCGGCGGCTGGGGGGCGCTGTGGTAGTAGGTGGTGTAGCTGTGGGTGCGTACCCGGGGCAGGGTGGGCAGCAGCGTGGTCGCCGCCGTCGGGTCGGCGGCGACCACGACGGCGCGGCAGGTGATCTCACCAGCCGGGGTGCGGACCCGGCCGGGGGCGACCGAGGTGACCGGGGTGTCGCAGGTGATCAGGTCGGCGGGCAGCGGGGCGGCGATGGCCTGCGGCAGCGCGGCCATCCCCCGGGCGGGCAGGCCGATCCGGCCCCGGACGAAGGACCGCAGGATCATCGCCAGCACGTGGCTGGAGGTCTCCAGTTCCCGGTCGATGAGCACGCCGGACAGGAACGGCCGGATCAGCTCCTCGATGATGGTGTCGGACAGCCCGGCCCGGCGCAGGGCGGTCTCGCTGCTGGTCTCCGGCGCGGTCAGCAACCGGTGCGCCGGCAGGGTCGCGCAGCCGGTGGCGAGGGCGGCGAAGCGGAGCCGGTCGGGCAGCGAGCCGACGCCGGCGAGCACGGTGGCGGGTGTGCCGCCGGGTTCGCGTAGCGGGTGTACCAGCCGGTCGAGCCGGTCGCCGCGGCGGACCAGCACCCCGGAGGTGAACCAGCCCAGGTCGAGGGTGCCTAGGTCGAGCAGGGTGCCGAGCCTCGGGTAGGCGGTGTTGAGCACCTGGAAGCCCCGGTCGAGCAGGTAGCCGTCGACGGTGTCGGTGGCGACCCGGCCGCCGATCCGGTCGCCGGCCTCCAGCAGCCGCCAGGGCACCCCGGCCCGGTGCAGCCGGCGGGCGACCGCCAGCCCGGCGAGACCACCGCCGACGATCACCACGTCCGTCTCAGCGACCATGTGCCACCTCCGCGTCGTCGCGCGCCGACCGGGACAGTCGGCTCGGCCACCACACCGTGGGCCCGATGTCGTACGACAGGGCGGGCACCAGCAGCGAGCGGACCACGATGGTGTCCAGCAGTACCCCGACGGCGACCGCCACACCCAACTCGACAAGCACCACCAACGGCAGTACGGCCAGCGCCGAGAAGGTGGCGGCGAGCACGATACCGGCCGAGGTGATCACCCCGCCGGTGACGGTGAGCCCGGCCAGCACCCCGGCCCGGGTGCCCCGGCGGGCGGACTCCTCGCGGACCCGGCTCATCAGGAAGATGTTGTAGTCGAT
The DNA here is from genome assembly GCF_015354745.1 of Micromonospora sp. S-DT3-3-22. Lineage (NCBI taxonomy): Bacteria > Bacillati > Actinomycetota > Actinomycetes > Micromonosporales > Micromonosporaceae > Micromonospora > Micromonospora sp. S-DT3-3-22. The sequence continues at coordinate 36,643 of NZ_JACGMO010000009.1, read as the reverse complement.
GCCGAGGGCGACCAGGAACACGAAGGCGAACAGCGGGAACGACGCGTCCACGCCGGGGAAGTCCAGCAGGTAGGTGAAGACCAGCGCGCAGAGCCCGAGGGTGGCCAGGAAGGACAGCACCACCGTCGCGATCAGCAGCACCGGCGCGACCAGCGCCCGCAGCAGCAGCGCCAGGATCACCGTGATCACCACGAGGACGACGGGGATGATGACGTTGCGGTCCCGGGTGGACGCGTCGGAGGTGTCCACGTCGATGGCGGTGAACCCGCCGACCACGGCGTCGGCGGCGGGCACCCGGTGCACCGCCTCGCGCAGGTTGCGGATGGTCCGGGCGGCGGCGTCGCTGTCCGGCGGGTCGGTCAGGGTCGCCTCCAGCTGCACGCGTCCGTCGACCACCAGGGGTGGGGCGTTCGGGTCGGGCGGGCCGGTCTGGTCCCGCCCGGTCACCGGGCGCACGGCGGCCACCCCGGGCACGCCCTGCGCGACCTGGGCGACCTGCCCGGCGGTCTGCTGCCGGGTGAAGATGGTCGCCGGGCTGCCGGTGCCGCCCGGGTAGTGCCGGGCGATCACCTCCTGCCCGGCGACCGATTCGGTGCGGTTGGCGAACAGTTCGGACTGACCGAGGGTGGTGGCCCCGAGCTGGGTGAGGCCGAGGGTGAGCAGGGCCAGCACCACGGCGGTGGTCAGCCACACCACCCGGGCCCGGCGGGCGACGAAGCGGGCGATGCGGGCCCACACCCCGTGTTCGGCCTGCGGGTCCGCCCGGTCCACCCCGGGGGTACGCGGCCAGAACGCCCACCGGCCGCCGAGCACCAGCAGCGCGGGCAGGAAGGTCAGCATCACCAGCAGGGTGGCGGCGATGCCGATGGCGGCCACCGGGCCGAGCGCCCGGTTGGAGTTGAGGCTGGACAGCAGCAGGCAGAGCAGGCTCACGATGACGGTGGCCCCGGAGGCGGCGATGGCCGGGGCGGCACCCCGCCAGGCGGTACGCATCGCGTCCCAGGGGCGCTCGTGCCGGTGCAGTTCCTCCCGGTAGCGGGCGATCAGCAGCAGCGCGTAGTCGGTGCCGGCGCCGAAGACGAGCACGGTGAGGATGCCCTGGGCCTGCCCGTTCAGCTTGATCACGTCGTGCTTCGCGAGCTGGTAGACGAAGACCGACGCCAGCGCGTACGACATCCCCGCCGCCAGCAGCGGGAAGATCCACAGCACCGGGCTGCGGTAGACGACCAGCAGGATGATCAGCACCACGACCAGGGTGACCAGCAGCAGGGGCCCGTCGATGGCGGAGAAGACCTTGATCAGGTCGGCGAGCAGGCCGGCCGGGCCGGCGACGTCCACGGTGAGCCCGTCGCGGTCGCCCCCGGCGATGCTCCGTAACTCGTCGACCACCTGGCCGATCTGTTCGCCCTCGGCGTCGTCGATCGGCACCACCACCTGCAGGGCCTGGCCGTCCTGGCTGGCGATCGGTGGGGGCAGCGGCCCGACCACCCCTTTGACCTGGGCGAACCGGGTGCTGTCGGCGACCGCCCGTTCCTTGTCGGCACCGGTGATGCCGGTGCTGCGCGCGTACACCACCAGGGCGGGGGTGGTCGGTCGGGCGACGAAGCCGGCGGCCAGGTCCTGGGCGCGGGTCGCCTCGGCGTCGGCGGGCAGGAAGGCGGCGTTGTCGTTGGTGGCGACGTCGCCCAGCTTGCCGGCGTACGGTCCGGCGATGCCGCCGACGACCAGCCAGGCCAGGACGACCGCCACGGCGATCAGCGTGGCCGTGCCCCGGCCCCGTCCACCGGCCATCCCGGTCCACCCCTCAGTCGACGCACCGGTCGACGCGGCGGGAGTCCAGGTCGACATCCGTCATCCTGCCGCCCGGGTACGCCCTCGGGGGCCGAAACCGCCCATCCGGTCCTCTTCGCGGCGGCGCGGGGCATCGGCAGCGGGGCCGGGATACGGAAAAACCCGTCGGCGGGGCCGACGGGCGGGAGTGGAAGACTGGGCTCCCCCGTTTGGACTCGAACCAAAAACCTGCCGGTTAACAGCCGGCTGCTCTGCCAATTGAGCTACGGGGGACTGCTTCGCCGCGTCGTACCGGATCTCTCCGGCGCTCGGCGACGGCACAAGAGTACAGGACTTCGGGGGGGTTCGGTCCAGGGGGTTACCGCATTCGACCGCCGCGCCACCGCCCGAACGATCGACGCTCACAATGCGGACAATTCGTCATCCCGGCACAACCAGGTATGAGCGCGGAGCAGGATGGGTAGTTAGCTGTCGACCGAGAAAACTGTGGGGCGCGACGATGGTCGGTCCCGACCGGGCACCACCGGCGGGAGCGACGGGAGCGTCAGGTACGGAAGGAGCCGCCATGCGCGGAAAGATCATGTTTCTTGGCGGGCTGGCTGCGGGCTTCGTCCTGGGCGCCCGTGCCGGCCGGGAGAAGTACGAGGAGCTGGTCGTGCGGGGCCGCAAGGTGCTCGACCACCCGACCGTCCAGGAGGCGGCCGGGGTCGCACAGGCCCAGGCCACCCGCCTGTACAGCGAGGGCAAGGACAAGCTCGGCCAGTCCAGGCTCGGCGAGAAGCTGCACACCGGCAACGGCGGCAAGCCCGAGCTGACCCCGGCCGACGACGCCTTCGCCGGCACGCCGGCCACCGTCGGCGCCAAGTCGGGCGTCAGCCCGACCAGCTCGACCACCACCACCCCTAAGCCCAAGGCGCCGGGCACCGGCGCCAACGGCAGCACCCTCTGATCGTCCGTACGTCGTCGGGCCGGTCGCCACGTGGCGACCGGCCCGACGGGTGTCTCAGTCCTTGCCGCTGCTGAACGCCGCGTCGAACGCCGCCGTCGGGGCGTCGAACGCCAGCCGGCGGACGAACTCCAGCGCCTCCGGCGCACCGACGAGCCGGTCCATCCCGGCGTCCTCCCACTCCACCGAGATCGGCCCGGTGTACCCGATGGCGTTCAACGCCCGGAAGCAGTCCTCCCAGGGCACGTCACCGTGGCCGGTGGAGACGAAGTCCCAGCCGCGCCGCAGGTCGGCCCAGGGCAGGTGGGAGGCGAGCCGGCCGCGCCGACCGTCCCCGGTGCGCACCTTCGCGTCCTTGCAGTCGACGTGGTAGATCCGGTCGGCGAAGTCGAAGATGAAGTTCACCGGGTCCAGCTCCTGCCACACGAAGTGCGACGGGTCCCAGTTGAGCCCGAACGCGGGCCGGTGGTCGATCGCCTCCAGCGTCCGCTTGGTGGTGTAGTAGTCGTAGGCGATCTCGCTGGGGTGCACCTCGTGGGCGAACCGCACCCCCACCTCGTCGAAGACGTCGAGGATCGGGTTCCACCGGTCGGCGAAGTCCTGGTAGCCGCGCTCGATCATCGCCGGCGGGACCGGCGGGAACATCGCCAGCGTGTGCCAGATCGACGACCCGGTGAAGCCGACCACCGTGTCCACGCCGAGCTTCGCCGCCGCACGGGCGGTGTCCTTGATCTCCTCGGCGGCCCGCTGGCGTACCCCCTCGGGTTCGCCGTCGCCCCAGATCCGGGCGGGCAGGATGTCCTGGTGCCGCTCGTCGATCGGATGGTCGCAGACGGCCTGACCCACCAGGTGGTTGGAGATCGTGAAGACCTTCAGGTTGTGCTTGGCCAGCGTCTCCCGCTTGCGCTCGACGTACGAGTCGTCGGCGAGCGCCTTGTCGACCTCGAAGTGGTCGCCCCAGCAGGCGATCTCCAGCCCGTCGTAGCCCCATTCGGAGGCGAGTCGACAGACCTCGTCGAACGGCAGGTCGGCCCACTGGCCGGTGAAGAGCGTGATCGGTCGCGCCATCGTCTGTCTCCCCTGTTGTGGTGGGGATTCCTGAGCTGACCGGGGCGAGGGTGACCGGGCCGGGCCGGTACGTCGACGGCCGTGCCGGGTCACCGGTGGGTGCACACGCACCTGGGCCCAACGGGTTGCGCCTCCCGTCGGGTCACCGGCCACCCACGGGTCGCCGCCCACCACTCTAAGCCCACCCCACCCCCCACGAAACCCCTCTCCCCCACCCACCCGTGCGTCCCCGCCTCCTCCCGCCCGCCCACTCGCTCGCTCGCTCGCTCGCCCACGACGATCAAGAGGTTTGCGTCACGCGGGTGGCCCCGTCGTGACGCAAACCTCTTGATCACCGATGCTCAGCCCGGCCCACGGCCGGCGGGTGGCGGGCGGGGTGGGGTGGGGTGGGGTTACTGGGGGAGGGTCCACTTCTGGTTGGGGGCGGAGGAGCTGCACGTCCAGAGGAGGACCACGGTGTTGTCGGCCGAGTTGTTGCCGGAGACGTCCAGGCACTTGCCGGAGGCGGGGTTGCGCAGGGTGCCGTCGGACTGGGACGACCAGACCTGCGGGCTGCCACCGGTGCAGCTCCACAGCTGGATCTTCGTACCGTTGGCGGTGCCGCCACCGGAGACGTCCAGGCACTTGCCCAGCGCCTTGATCGGGCCGTTCGGGGTGACCGTCCAGGTCTGCCGGGCGCTGCCGTTGCAGGTGAAGATCTGGATCTGGGTGCCGTCGGCGGTGGCGCCGTTGCGCACGTCCAGGCACTTGCCGGCCAGACCCTTGATCGGGCCGGTGCCGTTGGTCGGCGTGGTGCCGCCCAGCTCCTTGATCCGGATGTTGCGGAACGAGGCGTCGTCACCGGTGCCGTGGTTCTGGATGCCGATGTGGCCGGCGAGCGAGCGGACCGGGTTGGTGTTGGTGAAGTCGTTGATCTTCGCCCCGTTGAGGAAGACCTGGAGCCGTTCCCCCTCGACCAGCAGCTCGTAGGTGTTCCACTCCCCCGGCGGGTTCAGCGCCGCGTCCCGGGCGGCCTGGTCGGCGGCCTGGAACGAGTAGATCGAGCCGGTGGTCCGGTCGGCGGTGTCGGTGGCGTCGATCTGCACCTCGTAGCCGTTGTCCATCGCCGAGTTCGGGTCGCTCGACGGCGGGAACCCGATCAGGACACCGGAGTTGTCGTCCCCGTCGACCTTCCAGTCCAGCTTGAGCGAGTAGTTGGTGAACTGCTTCGCGCTGTACCAGAGCATGCCCAGCCCGCCGACCGAGCTGAGGGTGGCGTTGGAGTTGGTGAAGCTGCCCGGCCCGGCCTGCGACCAGCCGTTGGTGGACCCGTTGTAGAGCGCGGTGTAGCCGGTCTCGGGCCGGCAGTCGGCCTTCGTCCGACCGGCCGCGTACCGGATGCCGCCGAGCAGGTGGGAGCGGAAGGCCGGCTCGGAGTACGCCGACTGGTTGTGGCCGCCGCCGGTGTAGAACGACCGGCCGCCGTTGTACGTCTTGCACCAGACGTGCGGGTGGTCGGCCCCCATCCCACCCCCCGAGTACGACGACTCGTCGAGGTTGGCCAGCACGTGCGCGGTGGAGCGGGCATTGGTGCGGTAGTTGTACCACTCGTCGGTGCGCTGCCAGGTCGGGCCGAGGTGGGCGGTGGCCGCGTGCGCGCGGTCCTCCACCCGTACGGTGGCCTGCTGGATGGCCGGGTGGGAGGCGAACCACGCCCCGACCAGGTTGCCGTAGAACGGCCAGTCGTACTCGGTGTCGGCGGCGGAGTGCACGCCGACGTACCCGCCGCCGGCGGCGATGTACGACTCGAAGGCGCTCTGCTGGCTGGCGTTGAGCACGTCACCTGTGGTGTTGAGGAAGATCACCGCCTCGAACCGGGCGAGGTTGGCGGTGGTGAACTGGCCGCCGTCCTCGGTGGCGGTGACGGTGAAGTTGTTCGCCGCCCCCAGGTCGCGGATGGCCTGGGTGCCGACCGCGATGGAGTCGTGCCGGAATCCGGCGGTCTTGGAGAAGACCAGCACGTCGTAGGCGGCGTCGGCGGCGGTCGCCGAGGTGGCCGGGGCGGTGCAGGCGAGGACGGCGAGGACGGCGGTGGCCGCGCCGAGGATCGGTCGGAGGAGTCTCATGTCGTGCTCCAGTACGCCGGGGGGCGCGGGACCGGACACCGCCGGTCCCGCGCCCGTCAGGTCAGGGCAGGGTCCACTTCTGGTTGGCGGCGCCGCTACAGGTCCACAGCAGGACCACGGTGCTGTCGGCCGAGCTGTTCCCGGAGACGTCCAGGCACTTGCCCGAGGCGGGGTTGCGCAGCGTCCCGTCGGTCTGCGCCGACCAGACCTGCGGGCTGCCGCCGGTGCAGCTCCACAGCTGGATCTTGGTGCCGTTGGCGGTGCCGCCGCCGTTGACGTCCAGGCACTTGCCCAGCGCCTTGATCGGGCCGTTCGGGGTGACCGTCCAGGTCTGCCCGGCCCCACCGTTGCAGGTGAGGATCTGCACCTGGGTGCCGTCGGCGGTGGCCGCGTTGCGCACGTCCAGGCACTTGCCGGCCAGGCCCTTGATCGGCCCGGTGCCGTTGGTCGGCGGTGGGGTGGTGCCGGTGTTCAGGGTGAACGCGTCCAGGTCGTAGAGCAGTCCGCTGCCACCGGCGAAGGTCAGGTAGAGCGTGGTGGTGCCGGTGGGCGCGCCGGACACCGTGCCGGTGACCGTGGTGAAGACGTCCCAGCCGCCGGTGACCGGCACGGTGGCCTGTCCGAGCACGGTGCCGGTGGGCGAGCCGGCGCGGATCTGGACGGTGCCGCCGGCACCGGCCGAGGAGACCCGGGCGGTGAACGAGGTGACGTTGCCGAGCTGGTACGGGGAGAACCCGATCCAGTCCCCGTTCTCGATGTTGCCGACGGTCTTGCCGCCCTCGGCGGGGGTCTTGTCGAAGGTGGCGATGCCGGACGAGGTCTTGAAGTGCTCGGCCTGCCGCCGCCGGGGCTGGAGGGTGTGCTGGGTGTGCGTGGTGAGCCCACCGGCGTCGGTGTACTCGGCGTCGAAGATGGCGAAGATGTTCGCCGCCTCGTCGTGCTCACCGTCGACCGGGATGGTGATCGTGCCGGAGCAGCCGTTGGCCGAGGTGATCTGGTGGCCGTGCTGGTCGTGGCCGAGCACGTAGGTCATCTTGACCTTGGTGCAGTCGATCGTGCCGTCCTCGGGGTCGGTGACGGTGATGCTGAACGGCACGGTGTCCCCGAAGGAGAACAGCGAGCCGTCGCCGGGGCTGTTGATGGTGACCGTCGGGACGGTGTTGCCGACGCTGACGGTCACGCTGCTGGTGCCGGTCGCCCCCTGCGGGTCCCGCACGGTGAGCGTCGCGGTGTACGCGCCGTTCGCGGTGTACGTCTTGCTGGGGTTGGCCGCGGTGGAGGTGGTGCCGTCGCCGAACGCCCACGAGTAGGTCAGCGTCCCGCCCTCGGGGTCGGTGGACCCGGCCGAGGAGAAGTTCACGGTCAACGGCGCGGGGCCTGAGGTGCGGTCGGCCGTCGCGCGGGCGATCGGCGCCCGGTTGCCGCCACCGACGTAGTCGAAGCGGTACAGGGCGGAGTTGGCGTCGCCGTTGTAGTAGCCGGTGCCGTAGTCGAGCAGGTAGTACGCCCCGTCGGGGCCGAACGCGGAGTCCATCACCTGCTTGCCCGTCCAGGGGAAGCTGTCGATGGTGCCGGGCGACCCGTCGCTGTTGAGGTGGATCGGCTTGACCCAGCCCCGGCCGAACTCGGTGGCGAAGAACTGCCCGTCGAAGGTCTGCGGGAACTTCGTCACCGAGGGGTTGTTCGGGTCGTACCGGTAGACCGGGCCGGCGGCCGGGGACTCGGAGCCGCCGCCGAACGCGGCGGGGCTGCCGGCGTCCCCGCCGTACCTGATCCAGGCGGGCTTGGCCGGCGGGAGGGTGCCCAGGCCGGTGTTGCGGAACGAGTTGTTGGTCGGCCCGCCGGTGCAGTTGAACTTGGGGCCGGTGGAGTTGCTGGCGAAGTTCCACTCGTTGTACGTCTCGGACGTGGTGTTGGTGCCGGTGCAGTACGGCCAGCCGTAGTTGCCGGGGCCGGTGACCCGGTTGAACTCGACCTGGCCGGAGGGGCCCCGGTTGGCGTTGGTGCTGCCGGCGTCCGGGCCGTAGTCGCCGACGTAGACGACGCCGGTGGCCTTGTCGACGCTGATCCGGAACGGGTTGCGGAAGCCCATCGCGTAGATCTCGGGGCGGGTCTTCGCGGTGCCCGGGGGGAACAGGTTCCCGCTCGGGATCGAGTACGTCCCGTCGGGGTTCATCTTGATCCGCAGGAGCTTGCCGCGCAGGTCGTTGGTGTTGCCGGCGCTGCGCTGGGCGTCGTAGGCGGGGTTGCGGTTGGTGCGCTCGTCCAGCGGCGAGTAGCCGGCGGAGTCGAACGGGTTGGAGTCGTCGCCGGTGGACAGGTAGAGGTTCCCGGCGGCGTCGAAGTCGATGTCGCTGCCGACGTGGCAGCAGATGCCCCGGTCGGTCCCGACGTCGAGCACGTCGACCTTGCTGGCCTGGTTGAGGGTGAAGTCGCTGTTCAGGGTGAACCGGGACAACCGGTTGACGCCCTGCCAGGCCGACCAGTTGCTGCCGGTGGCGGGCGCGTCGCCGCCGGGGGTGGACAGCGGCGGCGCGTAGTAGAGGTAGATGAACCGGTTGCTGGCGAAGTCCGGGTCGACCCCGAGGCTCTGCAACCCCTCCTCGTCGTGGGTGTAGACGGGGATCGTGCCGACCACCCGGGTCACGCCGGCGGAGTCGGTGCGCCGCACCGTGCCGTTGCGGGCGGTGTGCAGCACGGACCGGTCCGGCAGCACGGCGAGCGACATGGGCTCGCCCATCTCGTTGACGCCACGGGCCAGCTCGACCTGCTGGAAGTCGCTGGCGTTGATGGTGTGCGCGGCGGCCGGCGCGGTCGGGCCGGTGGTGGCGGCGACCGTGCCGGCGGTGACGGCCAGCAGCATTGCGGTCGCGGAGGGTAGCCACCGTCGGGAACGGTGACCGGTGGGGTCCTTTGTGGACATTGGAGGGCTGTCCCTTCCTGACGGATCACGGCCAGGGCGGGACGCGTGCCGCCGCGCCGGATGCCGGGTGGTGGGGTGGAGTGGTGGGGTGTGGCAGGGCAGGCCGGGCGGCCGGGGGTGCCCCGGTCGGCCGGTCCGAACCCTCGGCCGGGGCGCGAACCGCCCAGCGGAAGGTCGCTCGCCGAGGGGTTACCGCGCCGCCGGTTCACCTTGACGAAACATGCCCGTGATGCCACAAACATTAATGGTGACCTATATCAATGTCCATACCCTCTGCCCACCGTTGTGGGTTTTCATCAGATGAAGCCCGCGCCCCGGCCGCCCTCCCCGGCACCGCGCCCGACGACAGCGGGCCGGTCGGCCCGGGTGACGACCTGCGGGTCACCGGACAGTGACAAGAAGTGCCACCCCCCGGGTGGCCACCACCTGCCCCGGCCCGGTGTCGCCGGCTGGCGACACCGGGCCGACCCACCCGCACGGGAATCCACATTCATCTGATGAAAGACCGGCCGCCGCGCCGGACTCCTGCCGGTCCCACCGCGCCGGGGTGCACCCTCCGGACCACCGCAGGGGCCGGGGCGGGACGGCTCAGTGCTGCCGGTGCACGGCCTGATCGGCCAGGGCGGCCAGCGCGGCACGGGCCGGCTCCGCCAACGGCACCTGGGCGAGCGCGACCCGGGCGGCGTCGGCCCGGACCCGGATCAACCGCTCGATCTTCTCCCGCGCCCCGGTCGCCTCGATGATCGTCCGCAGTTCGGCGGCGCCCGCCGCGTCCAGCTCGGGATTGCCGAACAGGTCCCGCAGCCGGGCGGCCTGGGCCCGGTCGGCGGCGTCGCGGGCCATCGCCATCATCACCGTCGGCTTGCCCTCCCGCAGGTCGTCCAGGATCGACTTGCCGGTCACCGCCGGATCACCGAAGACACCCAGCACGTCGTCGCGGAGCTGGAACGCGTCACCCAACGGATCGCCGAAGTCGACAAGCGCGGCGATCAGCTCCGCCGGGCCCCCGGCCAGCGCCGCGCCGATCTGCAACGGCCGGGTCACCGTGTACCGGGCCGCCTTCATCCGGATCACGGTGAGCGCGCTGGCCACCGAGCCGTCCCCGACCCCGGAGACCAGGTCCAGGTACTCCCCCGCGATCACCTCGGTGCGCATCCGGGCGAAGACCCGGTACCCCTGCCAGATCTGCGCGGAGGTCATCCCGCACTCGTGGAACATCTGGTCCGACCAGGCCGCGCAGAGATCCCCGCAGAGCAGCGCGGTGTTGCGGCCGTACGTCTCCGGGTCGCCGCGCCACGCCGAGCGGGTGTGCAGCTCGGCGAAGACCCGGTGCACCGACGGCGCGCCCCGGCGGTGGTCGCTGCCGTCCAGGATGTCGTCGTGGATCAGCGCGAACGCGTGGAACAGCTCCAACGCCGCCGCAGCCACCACGATCGGGCGGTCGTCCACGCCCCCGGCCCCACGCCAACCCCAGTAGCAGAACAGCGGACGCAACCGCTTCCCGCCGGCCAGCACGAACCGGTGCAGGGCGGAGAAGATGCCGCGCGGGGCACCGTCCGGCCAGTCCGGGCCCTGCCGGTCGAGGAACGCCACCAGCTCGGCGTCGAAGCGGGTGCGCAGCTCACTGGCGTCGGTCGGGGCGGCGGTGAGCGTCACCGCCGCTCCCCCGCGCCCGGCGGGCCGGTCGGGGCCGTGGACGCCCCGTCGGCACCCGCCCCCAGCCCGGCCAGGTCCAGCAGCAACGCCTTGACCTCGGTCGCGGCGAAGGTGTCCCGGGCGAGCGACGGGTCGGAGCAGAGCAGCACCGGGCCGTCCGCCGGATCGGCCGGCAACCGGCCGTGCGAACCGCGCACCGCCCGCGCCCCCGCGTCCAGACCCACCACGCTCATCAGGTAGCGCATGCCGAGCTTCTTGCGGGCCAGCGCCACCCCCGCCCGCCGCCTCGCCGCACCCGGCGCGGCCGGGTCGAAGAACAGCTCCGCCGGGTCGTACCCGGGCTTGCGGTGGATCTCCACGTTCCGGGCGAAGTCCGGGGCGCGGTCGTCGTCGAGCCAGTAGTAGTAGGTGAACCAGGAGTCCGGCTCGGCCACCAGCACCAGTTCACCGGCCCGCTCGTGGTCCAGCCCCGCCGCCGCCTTGCCCTCGGCGTCCAGCACCTCGGCCACCCCGGGCAGCCCGGCGCAGAGCTTCGCCACCGCGGCCACGTCCGCCGGGTCCTTCACGTAGACGTGGGCGACCTGGTGGTCGGCCACGGCGAACGCCCGCGACGTCCACGGGTCCAGGTACTCCATGCCGTCCTGGGTGTAGACCCGCAACAGCCCCTCGGCACGCAGCAGCCGGTTGACGTCCACCGGGCGGGAGACGTCGGTGATGCCGTACTCGGAGAGCGCCACCACCGTCGCGTCGGCGGCCCGCGCGGCGTCCAGCAGCGGGGCGAGCACCGCGTCCAGCTCCGCCGCCGCGGCGGCGGCCCGGGGCGAGGACGGGCCGAAGCGTTGCAGGTCGTAGTCCAGGTGCGGGACGTAGACCAGGGTCAGGTCGGGGGCGTGGTCGGCGAGGATGCGCTCGGCCGCCCGGCAGATCCACCGGGACGACGGCAGCCCCGCGCCCGGCCCCCAGTAGGTGAACAGCGGGAAGGTGCCCAGCGCGTCGGTGAGCGTGTCGCGCAGCTCCGGCGGGTCGGTCCAGCAGTCCGGTTCCTTGCGCCCGTCGGCGTAGTAGATCGGGCGGGGCGTGACCGTCCAGTCGACGTCCGCGCCCATCGCGTACCACCAGCAGACGTTGGCCACCGTGTAGCCGGGCTCGACCCGGCGGGCCGCCTGCCACACCTTCTCCCCGCCGACCAGCGCGTGGTGCTGCCGCCACAGCAGCACCTCGCCGAGGTCGCGGAAGTACCAGCCGTTGCCGACGATGCCGTGCCCGGACGGCTGCTCACCGGTCAGCAGGGTGGCCTGCGCCGAGCAGGTCACCGCCGGCAGCACGGTGCCCAGTCCGGCGGAGAACCCCTGCTCGGCGACGGCACGCAGCCGGGGCATGTGGGCCAGCAGCCGGGGGGTCAGGCCGACCACGTCCAGCACCACCAGCCGGCGGCTCATGCCGACACCTCGCTGCGCCCGGCGCGGCGGTGGCACCTCGTCGTGCCGGGTCGGTGGCGCTCGCTCATCGTCGTACTCCCAGGGTCGTCGGGACGGCTCGCCCGGCCGGGGTGAGGCCGAGGGTGACCAGTTCGTCGCGGGCGAAGGCCAGTTCGGCGGCGATGCCCACGGCCAGCTCCGCGTCGGTGCGCGGACGCCGCGCCGCCGGCAGCACCCCCCACGTGTACGTCTCGACGTCCAGGTGGTCACAGCCGGCCGTCGGGCCGGCGAGCAGCGCGGCCAACGCGGCGCGCAGCACCGGCAGGGTGGAGGTCAGCGGCGGCTCGGGCGGGGCGTGCAGCGGCACGTGGTAGTGCACCCGCCACGCCCCGGGCAGCCGCGCGGCCAGCGCCGCGTCCAGGTCGTCGGCCGCGTACGCCGGGTCGGCCGGGTCGGCGGCGTGGGCGCAGCCGGCGGTACGGGTCTGGTGCAGGAACCTCGGTTCCACCCAGCGGCCCAGCGCCTCGGCGTCGGCGACCGGGTCGGCCGACTCCAGCGCGGCGGAGACCTGCACCTTGACCACCGGCAGGCCGGCGGCGTCCAGCCGGGCCAGCGCCTCGACCGGCTCCTCCCAGGCGCAGGCGAGGTGGGCCAGGTCGAGACAGATCCCGAGCCGCTCCGGGTCCAGGCCGCCCAGCAGCGCGGCGGCCTGCCCGCTGCTCTCCACCACGCAGCCCGGTTCCGGCTCGAAGGCCACCCGCACCGGGCGGCCGGTGTCCCGTTCCACCTCGGCCAGCCCGGCGGTGAGCGCGGCGAGCCGGCGACGGGCGGTGTCGGCGCGGGCCGCGTCCCAGGGCTCCCGCCAGGCCAGCGGCAGGGTGGAGATGGAGCCCCGGGCCGCGTCGTCGGGGAGCAGGTCGGCCAGCACCCGGGCCAGGTCGAGGGTGTAGCGCAGCCGCTGCCCGGTGGTCCAGTCCGGGTGGTACACCGCGCCCTTGACCACCGGGGCCTGGAAGGCCGCGTACGGGAAGCCGTTGAGGGTGACCACCTCCAGCCCCCGGTGGGTCAGCTCGGCGCGCAGCCGGCGCCGGGCGGCCGGGTCGGCGGCCAGCTCGGCGGCGACCGGGGCGGCCAGCCACAGCCCCAGGCCGAGCAGGTCCGTGCCGAGCGCCTCCCGCACCGGCACCGCGTACGTGTCGAGTTGGGCGAGGATGCCGGCGGTGTCCTCGGCCGGGTGCACGTTGGTGCAGTAGCCGAGGTGGACGGTGCTGCCGTCGGCGTGCCGCAGCCGCATCAGTCGCCGCCGCGCAGGATGGAGTTGCCCTCGAAGGTGCCGCTGGTCGGGGTGTCCAGGTCGGTCAGGTCGAGCCGGCCGGACTGCCCGTAGAACTCCACCGGGTTGCGCCAGAGCACCCGGTCGACGTCGTCGTCGGTGAACCCGGCGGCCAGCATCGCCTCGCCGGTGGCCCGGGTCAGCAGCGGGTCGGAGCGGCCCCAGTCGGCGGCCGAGTTGACCAGCATCCGCTCGGTGCCGTACGTGCGCAGCAGCTCCACCATCCGCGGCGGCGACATCTTGGTGTCGGGGTAGATGGAGAAACCCAGCCAGCAGCCGCTGTCCCGGGCCAGCTTCACGGTCACCTCGTTGAGGTGGTCCAGCGCCACCCGGCCCGGCGCGATGCCGCTCTCGGCGACCACCGCCAGGCTGCGTTCGACGCCGCGCGCCTTGTCCCGGTGCGGGGTGTGCACCAGGGCCGGCAGATCGTGGTCGACGGCCAGGGCGAGCTGGGTGGCGAACGCCTCGTCCTCGGCCGGGGTCATGTCGTCGTAGCCGATCTCGCCGACCGCGACCACGGCGTCCTTCTCCAGGTAGCGGGGCAGCAGGTCGAGCACGGGCCGGCAGCGGGGGTCGTTGGCCTCCTTCGGGTTCAGCGCCACGGTGGCGTGGTGCCGGACGCCGAACTGGCCGGCCCGGAACGGCTCCCAGCCGATCAGCGAGTCGAAGTAGTCGGCGAACGAGGCGGCGCTGGTGCGCGGCTGCCCCAGCCAGAAGGCCGGCTCGACCACGGCGCGGACCCCGGCGGCGGCCATCCGCTCGTAGTCGTCGGTGGTCCGCGACGTCATGTGGATGTGGGGGTCGAAGATGCGCATGTCACGCCTCTCTGATGGTGAGCCGGTCGAGCAGTGCGGTGGCGTCGGCGGGGAGCTGCCGACCGGCGGCGTGCCGTTCCGCGGCGAGCGCGGCGAGCATGGTGGCCAGTTCCCCGTCGGCACGGTCGTCCAGGTCGGCGACGACGGCCAGCGGCACCCCGATGAAGACGCACTTGAGCACCGCCTGCCGCCAGGCGTCCGCGGCCAGGTGCCGGGCGTACGGCCCGAGCGCGGCGGCGACCAGCCGGGTGTCGTTGGTGCGGATCGCGTCGTGCAGCAGCGGCACCCCGGCGTCACCGATCGGCAGCAGCGGCAGGGCCTTGAGCACGGCCCGCTTCTCGGCGGCGTCGCCGTACCGGTAGACCTCCTCGGCCTGCGCGGCGGCCTGGTCGGCGGGGAGCGCGGCCAGCAGCAGCGCCCGCGCCGCCTCGTCGGCGGTCCAGCCGGGGGCACCGGGCAGGTCGTGCCGGCCGCACCGCCGGGCGGCGGCGGGAAAGTACCGTCCGACCGCGCCGGGCTCGGCCGCGACGCGGCGCAGTGCGGTCTCCAGCCAGTCGGGATCGGGTGCGCCCTCGAGCGCGGCCCGCAGTCGATCCGGTGTCATCCGTCTTCCCTCCCCAGGTGCGTACGGTCGGCGGTGGTCAGTCCGCCCCGGTGGTGCCGGCGGGCACGGGTGGCGCGCCCGCCGCGAGACCGGCCTGCCGGGCGGCGGTGCGTAGGAAGTCCAGCGACCGGGCGGCCACGGTGGGCGCGGCGTGCGAGTGCCGGGGCAGCTCCACGGCGACGAGTCCCCGGTAGCCGCCGTCGGCCAGGGCCCGCAGCACCGGCGGGAAGTCGATCTCGCCGGTGCCGAACTCCAGGTGTTCGTGCACGCCCCGGCGCATGTCGTCGATCTGCACGTTGACCAGGTGGTCGGCCACCTGGCGGACACAGTCCGGCACGGTCGCCGACTCCAGGCAGCGGCAGTGTCCGATGTCGAGGGTGATGCCGAAGCGGGCCGGCCCGCCGAGGGCCCGGTGCAGCCACCGCCAGCCGGCGATGTCCTCGACCAGCATTCCCGGTTCCGGTTCGAAGCCCAGGGTCACCCCGGCCCGGTCGGCGGCGGCCACCACCGTGGCGCAGCCGGCGACCAGCCGGTCCCGGGCCACCTCCACCGGGACGTGGCCGGGCCGGACCCCGGCCCAGAACGAGACCGCCTCCGCGCCGAGGTCGGCGCCGACCCGCACCGCCCGTTCCAGGAAGTCGATCCGGCCGGCCGGCTCGTCGTGCAGCAGCGTCGGGGCGTGCTTGCGCCACGGGTCGAGCAGGTAGCGGGCACCGGTCTCGACCACCACGCCGAGGCCGAGCGCGGCCAGCCGGTGCGCCACCGCGTCGACCCGACGGGCCAGCCCCGGCGCGTACGGGTCGAGGTGGTCGTGGTCGAGGGTCAGCGCGACCCCCTCGTAGCCGAGGTCGGCCAGCACCGTCAGGGCGTCGTCGAGCCGGTGGTTGGCGAAGCCGTTGGTGCCGTAGCCGAACCGCAGCCGCTCCGGGGCCGGCGAATCGGCGGGGGTGGTGGTGGGCGGTGGGGTGGTCATGTCGGGGAGAGCTTCCGGGCCAGCCGGCCGCCCAGCGGCGCGGCGAGCGCGACCAGCGCGCCGACCAGCCCGGCGCCGGCCCGGGCGGTGAGCGCGCCCTGCAACGAGGGCAGCCCGGTGATGCCGGCCCCGACGGCGGCCCGGACCCGGCCGGCGGTGGGCTCGGCGGCGACCCGGGCCTGCGCGCCGCCGTACCGGGCGACGTACCAGCCGGCCAGGCCGACCGGCAGCGCGGCGGCGACCATGGCGGCCAGGGGACGCGGGGACGACTCGGCGGCCAGGGGACGCGGGGACGGTGTGGCGGCCCCGGGGCGCGGGGACGGCGGCGGGGTGGCGCGGCGGGGCAGGGTGGTGGCGGCCAGCGCGACCAGGGCGGTGCCGGCGAGGGTACGCCGGGGCAGCGCCGCGTCGGCGCCGGTGACCTCACGTCGGGACAGGGCGGTGACCGTCCAGGTGTGCGCGGCGACGGTGAGCGCCGCCGGCAGCGCCCGCACCGGCCGGCCGGGTGACGCGCCGAGCAGCACGTCCAGCCCCCGGCAGGCGGCCATCACGGCGGGACCGGCGGCGGTGTTCTTCGCCGCGAGGTCGTACCCCCAGATGGTGGCGGCGAGCGGGAGCGCGACGGCGGCGGCGCGGCGACCGCCCACGGCGGCGGCCAGGCCCAGGCCGGCGGCGGTGAGCCCGGCGGCGACCCCGACGGCGGCGGCCGGGGTGATCCGGCCGCTCGGGATGGGCCGTTCCGGGCGTTCCTCGGCGTCCAGCCCCCGGTCGGCCCAGTCGTTGGCGGCCATCCCGGCCCAGTAGAGCAGCACCGACGCACCGGCCAGCCCGGCGGTACGCGGGCCGAGCACCCCGGCCGCCGCCGCCCCGGCCACCAGGTCCCCCGGTACGGACAGCGCGGCCGGTGCCCGGACCAGCTCGGCCAGGTCGGCCAGGCTGGTCACCCGGCACCGCCGGCGTGCAGCTCCCGGGCGAAGTCGACGAGCCGCTGCCACTGGGTGCTCAGCGAGTGGGTGGGCGAGTCGATCGGGTCCTTGAAGAAGAAGGCCAGCTCGGGCAGGGGGCCGACCCGGCCGGCGGCGTGCGCGGCGGCGGTGAGCCGGGCCAGGTCGAGCACCAGCGGGGCGGCCAGCGCGGAGTCGCAGCCGTGCCAGGTGAACTCCATCCGCATCCCGGTGCCGAGGAAGCCGGCGAAGGTGATCAGATCCCAGGCGGTCTTGAAGTCGCCGAGGTCCTCGACGTAGTCGATCCGGGTGCCGCCCTGCGGCACGTAGCCGAGCGTCTCGCCGAGGACCCGCTGCTTGCTGTCCACCTTGGCGGCGTTGGCGCCCGGCTCGGCCAGGGTCGCCCCGTCGCCGCCGCCGAGCAGGTTGACCCCGGACCAGGAGCGGACCGCGAGGTTCCGCATCGCGAACATCGGGGCGAGCACCGACTTGACCAGGGTCTCCCCGGTCTTGCCGTCGTGCCCGGCGTACGGCAGGCCGCGCTGGGCGGCCAGCGCCGCGAGCGCCGGTAGGCGCAGCCCGGTGGACGGGGTGAAGTCGACGTACGGGCAGCCCGCCTCGACGGCCGCGTAGGCGTAGAGCGAGCTGGGCGGGAGCACCTCGTCGGTGCCGGCGAGGGCGGCCCGCAGGGCGTCCGGGTCGGCGTGGCCGGGGTGCGTGGCGGGGGCGGGTTCGGTGGCGGAGACGTTGACCACCACGACCCGGTCCAGCCGGTGCCGGTCGCGGAACGCGGTCAGCTCGGCGGTGATGGTGGCCGCCCGGTCGGCCTGGCTGCCGCCGGTGGGCGCGGGCCGCAGGTCGTCCTCGACGGCGGTCAGGTCGGCGGTGAGCGCGGTGGCCAGCCGGCCGGGCAGCACGCCGGCGGCGGCGAGCGCCTCGGCCCGCTTGGTCAGCGGGGTGGTGGCCACGTCGTGACCGCCGAAGACCAGGTCGGCGAAGGTGGGCAGGGCGGGCCCACGCAGGTCGGGAAGTTCGGTGACGCAGCCGGTGGGGCCGGTGAGACCGGCCCGCAGGGCGAGGCCCCCGACGATGGCGGTGGTCGCGACGGAACCGCGCGCTCCCACCAGCCAGACACCCGTTCTCATGGTGCTCCTTCCGTCGGGTGGAAACGTCCTGTCGGTCGAGTCGTACGGTGGGGCGCGGGGTGGCCCCGCCCGCCCGGTCGTACGGGATGGCACCGGGCACGGCGACGACGTCGGCGGCATCGTCACCGCACCCGGTTCCCGTACGGCGTGCGGACGGGGCTGGCAGGCAGGGCCGGTTCGGCGTCTCGGCCCTGCCTCCCCGCATCCGGCCGACGGCGGCGGCGCGCCTCCGGCCGGACGACTGTGGTGGTGATCCGGTTTGTCGAATCACGTTCATCTATGTTCTAACAGGCGGCCCTCCGGTGCGACCGGGGAATCCCGGTCCGGCCGCACCGGACGGCCGACGTGCGCGTGCCCCGGGCCGACGGCCCGGCGCACGCCCTCCGACACCGACCCCGGCCCGGCCGCGGGGCGCAACCGCGGCCGGTCCCTCGCCGGTCGGCGGCGGAGGTGGCTGGTCAGACGGCGAGCGCGGCCAGGGCCGGCTCGACGTCGGTCCACTGGGAACCGAGCTCCGCCGAGCGGGTCACCGCGTCCAGCACGAGCTGGACCTGCAACGCGTCGGCGAACGACGGGGTCGGGTCGACGCCGGTGGCGACCGCCTCGACGAAGTCGCGCATCTCGTGCGTGAAGGAGTGCTCGTAGCCGATGATGTGACCCGGCGGCCACCAGGCCGCCATGTACGGGTGCTCGGCCTCGGTGACCAGGATGCGGGCGAACCCCTGCTCGGCCGTCGGCCGGGTGGCGTCGTAGAACTCCAGCTCGTTGAGGCGTTCCAGATCGAACACCACCGAACCGAGCGAACCGTTGATCTCCACCCGGAGGGCGTTCTTGCGGCCGGTGGCGAACCGGGTCGCCTCGTACGTGGCCAGTGCTCCGTCGTCGAGCCGGGCCACGAAGATCGCGGCGTCGTCGACGGTGACCGTGCCGGTCGCCGTGGCGGTGCCGTCGACCTCGGCGGCCAGGCCGCTGGACGCGCCCGGCAGCGGGCGTTCCTTGACGAACGTCTCGGTCACGGCGCTGACCCCGGTGATCCGTTGCCCGGTCACGTACTGGGTCAGGTCGATGATGTGCGCCCCGATGTCACCGAGGGCACCGGAGCCCGCCTTGTCCTTCTCCAGCCTCCAGACCAGGGGGAACTGCGGATCGACGATCCAGTCCTGGAGGTACGTCGCGCGGACGTGCCGGATCGTCCCCAGCCGTCCTTCGGCGACGAGCTGTCGCATCAGGGCGACGGCGGGCACCCGGCGGTAGTTGAACCCGCACATGGACCGGACCCCGGCGGCTGCCGCGGTGGCCGCGGCGGCGGTCATCGCCCGCGCCTCGGTCACCGTGTTGGCCAGCGGTTTCTCGCAGATCACGTGTTTGCCGGCGGCGAGCGCGGCGAGGGCGATCTCGGCGTGGCTGTCACCTGGTGTGCAGATGTCGACCACGTCGATGTCGTCCGAGTTGACCAGGGCACGCCAGTCGGTGGTGTGCGCGTCCCAGCCCAGCCGGTCGGCTGCCTCGGCGACCTTCGCGGCGTCCCGGCCGCAGATCTTCGCCATCCGAACCCGGGCGGGCAGGTCGTACACCCGGTTCACGGTGCGCCACGCCTGTGAGTGCGCGGCGCCCATGAACGAGTACCCGATCATCCCGATCCGGAGTTCGTTGTCGTGAGTGGACAAGGTGGGTCTCCCCCCGTGTATCAGAACCCGAGCTTGAGGTAGTTGCTCGCGTTCTCCTTGGTGATCGTCTCCGAGGCGAGCACGATCTCCTTGGGCACCTGGAGTTCCACCAGGTCGGACATGCCCTTGCCCTGGGCGATGAGGCGGGCCAGGGAGATGGCCGAGGAGGCCATCGACGGGCTGTAGGTCACGGTCGCCTTGAGCACCGTGTTGTCGGCCTGGATGTCCTCCATGGCCTTCTTCGAGCCGGCGCCGCCGACCATGAAGAACTCCTTGCGGTTGGCCTGGTTGACCGCGGCCAGGACACCGATGCCCTGGTCGTCGTCGTGGTTCCAGACCGCGTCGATCTTCGGCAGGGCCTGGAACAGGCCGGTGGCGGCCTGCTGGCCGGAGTCGGCGGTGAACTCCGCCGGCCGCCGGTTGGCCACCTTGAACCCGGCCGTGGCCAGGGTATCGGCGAAGCCCTTGGACCGCTGCTGGGTCAGCTCCAGCGAGTCGATGCCGGGGATCTCACCGATGACCGGGTTGCTGACGCCCTTGGCCTTGAGCTGGGCCACGATGAAGTTCGCGGCGGCCACGCCCATGCCGTAGTTGTCGCCCATGATCTGCAGCCGGTAGGCCAGCGCGTCGGGGAAGGCCCGGTCCAGGTTGACCACCGGGATGCCGGCCTTCATCGCCTCCAGGCCGAACGCGTTGAGCTCCTTGCCGTCGTGCGGCAGCACCACGATGACGTCCGGCTTCTGCGCGACCAGGGTGGACAGCGCCGCCCGCTGGGCCGCCGCGTCCGCGCCGGCCTCGACGGTCTTGAAGTCCACGTCCGAGTACGCGCCGGCCTGCGCCTTGGCGTTGTTGGTGATGGCGGCGATCCAGCCGTGGTCGGCGGCGGGGGCGGAGAAGCCGATGGTGACCTTCTTGCCGGGGGCGCTGTTGCCGCCCTCGGCGTTGTCGGCCGCCTTGGTCTGCGCCGCGGTCGGTGTGGACTCGTTGCTGGTGCAACCGGCGAGGAGCACACCGGCGCCGACCGCCGCGCCGCCGAAGAGCAACCGGCGACGGGACAGGTCACGGGGCTGGGTCATGACGACCTCCAGAAAATGACGGATGGTGGGGGTGAAAAAGGTTGTGCTGATCCCGGCCACCGTCGGTGGCCGCCGGAATGTGATGGTGCGAAACGAGTCGGGCTGCGCCCGGTCAGGCGGGGGTGGTGACCTTGTTGCGGCTGAGGAACTGGGTGACGCTGCGGAACTGCACCTGCTGGATCAGGACGGCGCCGACGATGATGCCGCCCTTGACCATGTTCTGGGCCTCGGTGGACAGGCCGTTGATGGCGAAGAGGTTGGTGATGGTGGAGAAGATCAGCACACCGAGCAGGGAGCCGATGATCGTGCCCCGGCCACCGCTGAGCAGCGTGCCGCCGATGATGGCCGCGGCGATCGCGTCCAGCTCGTAGAGGTTGGCCATGGCCGCCTGGGCGGAGTTGGCCTGCGCGGTCAGCATGATCGCGGCGATGCCGCAGCACAGCCCGGACAGCGCGTAGAGCAGCAGGGTGTGCCGCCGGACGTTGATCCCGGCGAGCCGGGCCGCCTCGGGGTTGCCGCCGACGGCGACCGTACGCCGGCCGAAGGTGGTGCGGTTGAGCAGCACCCACCCGGCGGCGACCACGGCGGCGAGGATGTAGACCAGCAGCGGAATGCCGAGCAGATCGGTGCTGGCGATGCCGTTGATGAAGGAGTTGTTCGACACCTGGGTCTGCTTGCCGGAGATCTGGGCGGCCAGACCCCGGGCGGCGACCATCATGGCCAGCGTGGCGATGAACGCCACCAGCCGCCCGTACGAGATGAGTATCCCGTTGACCAGGCCGACCGCCACGCCGACCACGATCGCCGTGAAGATCATGCCGCCCGCGCCGTAGCTCTGGGTGGCGACCGTGGTCGCCCACACCCCGGCGAGGGCGACGATCGCGCCGACCGACAGGTCGATGCCGCCGCCGATGATCACGAAGGTCATCCCGACGGTGACCACCCCGACCACCGAGGCGAGCTTGAGGATGGTCAGCGTGTTGCCCCACACCCAGTCCGGGTTGGAGTAGAGATCCCAGCGGGTCGCGGCGCCGATCACGATCAGCACCACCAGCACGCCGATCAGGCCGAGGTTACGCTTCGCGCCCTCACCCCCGTCGCCGCTCCAGAAGGACAACCCGCCCGTCCTCGGCTTCTCCTTGAGCGACGCCGTCACCGCCGGGTCTACCGGCGGGGACTGCGCCGGCAGGTCCGCCGGCCGGTCCGGCGTCGCGGTCCCGGTCGACTCACTCATGCCGTCACCTCGTTATGTCCACTGCGCTCGCTCATGCCGGCGCGCCTTCCATCAGAGACCCCGCCATGACGAGGTCGAGCACGGTGTTCTCGTCCAGTTCGCCGGCGGGCGCCTCGCGCACCATCCGGCCCTCCCGCATCACCAGCACCCGATCGGCCAGGCCGAGCACCTCGGGCACCTCGCTGGAGACCAGCAGCACGCCGACCCCCTGGGCGGCCAGGCCGCGGATCACCCGGTACAGCTCGGCACGGGCCCCCACGTCCACCCCCCGGGTCGGCTCGTCGAGCAGCAGCAACCGGGTGTCGCCGAGCAGCCAGCGCCCGACCACCACCTTCTGCTGGTTGCCGCCGGAGAGGGTGCGTACCGCCCGGCGCACGTCGTTGGGCCGGAGCTGGAGGTCGTCGGCGATCCGCTCCGCCTCGGCCCGCTCCCGCCCGGCGTTGGTGAAGCCGAGGCGGGCGTACCGGGTGAAGGTCGCCAGGGTGACGTTGCGGTGGATCGGCTCGCCGAGCAGCAACGCCTGGCTCTTGCGTTCTTCGGGGGCCATGCCCATGCCGGCCCGGACCGCCGCGCCGACGCTGCCCGGCCGCAGGGTCCGGCCGCCCATCCGGATGGTGCCGGACTCGGCGCGCCGGGCACCGTAGATCGTCTCCAGCAGTTCCGAGCGGCCGGAGCCGACCAGCCCGGCGATGCCGACGATCTCGCCGGGACGGACGCTGAGCGAGACGTCGGCGAACTCGCCGGTCCGGCTCAGCCCGTCGACCCGCAGCAGTTCGTCGCCGGTGGCCGGCGCGGTCGGGCGGTCCGGGAAGACGTACTCGATGGTCCGGCCGGTCATCCGGGCGACCAGGTCGCGGGTCGGGGTGTCCCGGGCCGGCAGGTTCGCCGCGGTGGTCCGGCCGTCCTTGAGTACGGTGACCCGGTCGCCGATCTCGCGGATCTCCTCCATCCGGTGCGAGATGTAGATGACCGCGATGCCCTGGGCGGTGAGTTCCCGGATGATCCGGAAGAGGTTGTCCACCTCGTCGTGCGCCAGCACCGCGCTCGGCTCGTCCATGATGATCAGGCGGGCCTCGTGGGACAGCGCGCGGGCCATGCTGACCACCTGCTTGCCGGCGGCCGGCAGCGCGCGCACCATCCGGCCGGGCGGGATCTCGCCGTGGCCGAGCCGGCTCAGGATCTCCCGGGTACGCCGGGCCATCAGCCCGCGCCGGACGAATCCGGCGACCTTCGGCTCGTGCCCGAGGAAGGCGTTCTCGGCGACCGACAGGTCCTCGACCAGGTCGAGTTCCTGGTAGATGGTGGCGATGCCGGCGCGCATGGCGGCCTGCGGGTTGGCGAAGTGCGCCGGTTCGCCGCGCCATTCCACCTGGCCGGAGTCGGGCCGGTGCACCCCGGCGAGCACCTTGATCAGGGTGGACTTGCCGGCGCCGTTCTGCCCGAGCAGGCAGTGCACCTCACCGGCCCGCACCTCAAGCTGCACGCCGTCGAGGGCGCGTACGCCGGGGAAGGTCTTGACCACGTCGGTCAGCCGGAGCACCACCTCACCGGCGACGGTGTCGGCGGGCGCCTCGACCAGCGGGGCCTTGTCCCCGGCGGCGGAATGCGACTCGGCGCTCATGATGCCTCCCCGAAGGCGACGTCGCTGGCGAGGACGGCCGCGCCGGCCACTCCGGCGCGCGGTCCCAGCTCGGACAGGACGACCGGCAGGTTGCCGGTGGCCAGCGGCAGCGAACGGCGGTAGACCACGCTGCGGATCTCGGCGAGCAGGATGTGCCCGAGGTGGGCCAGCCCGCCACCGATGACGATCATCGACGGGTTGGTGAAGCTGACCAGCCCGGCCAGCACCTGCCCGACCCGGCGGCCCCCGTCGCGGATGAGCTGGATGCAGGTGACGTCGCCCTCGATCGCCGCCTCGGCGACGTCGCGGGCGGAGACCGCGCCCCGGGCGGCGAGCCGTTCGGCCAGCGCCGGCGAGGTACCGGTACGCGCCGCGACGGCGGCCTCCCGGGCCAGTGCCGCCCCGCTGAACACGGCCTCCAGGCAACCGGCGTTTCCGCAGGTGCAGGCCGGTCCGCCGGCCTCGGCCTGGATGTGCCCGATGTCGCCGGCACACCCGTCGGTGCCCCGGTAGACCTCGCCGCTCAGGTAGATCCCACACCCTATTCCGGTGCCGATCTTGACGAAGAGGAAGTCGTCGACCGAGTGGGCCACCCCGCCGTGCCGCTCGCCGATCGCCATGATGTTCACGTCGTTGTCGACCACCGCCGGGCACCCGTGCTCACGGCTGATCAGCTCGCGTACCGGGTAGCGGTCCCAGCCCGGCATGATCGGCGGCGAGACCGGCACCCCGTCGCGGAAGCTGACCGGGCCGGGCAGGCCGATGCCGACACCGTTGAGCCGCTCGTACGCCCCGTCCACCCGGGCCTTGTGCAGCAGGTCGTTGACCCGGTGCAGGATGGCCTTCGGGCCGGAGCGGATGTCGGCCGGCTCGGCGTACGCGGCGATCGGTTCGAGCCGCCCGTTGACCACCTCGACGTCGATCGAACTGGCGCCCATGTCGATGCCGGCGAACCGCAGGTGGGGGTTCAGCTCGACCAGGGTCGACCGGCGGCCGCCCCGCGAGGCGGCCAGTCCGGCCTCGGCCACCAGACCCAGCCCGACCAGCCGTTCCAACTCGGCGAGGAGCCGGGGCCGGGGCATCTGCAACCGGTCGCCCAGCTCGGCCCGGGACGCTGGCCCCTCGTCACGGAGCAGCCGTAACAGCTGCACGTGCAGGGGATCTGCCGTCCGCACGGGACTCACCTCCGCCTCAGGGTTCACATTGACGTCACGCCGTTGTGTTGTGGTCGACACAGTAGGAGACTTCCGTGGCACGTGTCCATAGCTTCGGTCGTTCCTCCGGCAACTTTTGTCCGAACGAACAAAAGCTACTAGTCGATCAAGAAAAGGTTGACAGACCGAGAAATCTCCGCAACGACCTGCTACGGGCACCGGGTGAGCGCCGCCCGCCGGGCCCGGCACGGGCGGGGGAAGCATTACCGGATCGCACCGGGACATGACAAGACCCCGCCCCGCCACGGTCGACGCGGCGGGGCGGGGCGGTGGTTCCGACGGGCCCCTCGGGGGCGGCCCGTGTGACGCGGGTCAGCGGCCGGGGGCGGCGTTGCGCTTCTTGCGCAGCTTGCGGTCGTCGCGCAGCTCGACGTACGGCTCCTCGTCCGGGTCGTGGCCGGCGGAGATCGCCCGGCCCCGCTCCAACTCGGCGTCGAACTCCGCGCCGAGCAGGATCGCGATGTTGCTCAGCCAGAGCCAGACCAGGAAGATGATCACGCCGGCCAGTGCCCCGTAGGTCTTGTTGTAGGACCCGAAGTTGCTGACGTACAGGGCGAACAGGCCCGAGACCAGCAACCAGAGCAGCACCGCCAGCACGCCACCCGGGCTGACCCAGCGGAACCCGCCGTGCCGGGCGTTCGGCGACGCCCAGTAGAGGATCGCGAACATCAGGCTGACCAGCACCAGCAGCACCGGCCACTTGGCGATGTTCCACACCGTCACCGCCGTCGAGCCCAACCCGATGGCGCTGCCGGCCTGCTCGGCGAGGCCGCCGGTGAAGACCACGATCACCGCGGCGGCGAGCAGCAGCACCCCCACCAGGGCGGTCACCCCGAGCCGGATGGGCAGCGTCTTCCACACCGGCCGCCCCTCCGGCACGTCGTAGATGCTGTTCGAGGCCCGCATGAACGCGCCCACGTAGCCGGAGGCCGACCAGAACGCGGCGACCAGACCGATGACCGCGGCGACGCTCGCCAGCCCACCCGACTGGCCGGCCTGGTCGATCGCGGTCTCGATGATGGTGCGGATGTTCTCCTCCGGCACCACCTGCCCGACGGTGTCCCGGACCCCGCTGGTGGCGCGCTCCCCGAGCAGACCGAGAATCGAGATCAGCACCAGCATCCCGGGGAAGATCGACAGCACCCCGTAGTAGGTCAGCGCGGCGGCCCAGTCGGTCAGGCTGTCCTCCTGGAACTCCCGCCCGGTGCGTTTGAGCGCCGCTCTCCAGTCCGCCCGGTGCAGGTCGGCGGGGCTGTCCGGGCCGTCGTCGGGACCGGCCGGCCGGGTACGCGCGTCGACCTCCCGCCGACCGCCCCGCTGCCGGTCACCGGACACTGGCCCGCCGGACACGGGCTCACCCGACGGGCGGTCCCCCGACCGGTCCCGGTCGCGCCGGGCTGCGGTCACGGTGGCCGCGTCGTCGCGGTCGGCGTGGGTCTCGTCGGAGGCCATCGCCCCTCCTCGGGGATCTGCGGATGTCGCCCTCCGACATGCCCCGCCGCAGCCGCCGCCTAACCCCCGACCAGCGGCAGAGGTGACGACGGGCACTCCCCCGCCGCCGGGCGTGCGGGCAACGCCTCGGGATCGGGCCGCCGGTCCCCCCGCAGGCCCGTTAAGCCCTTCTCGCCGTTCCGGCGACGAATGCCCGCCAGGCATACGGGTCAAAGGCCAGCACCGGCCCGCCCGGGTCCTTGGAATCCCGCACCATCACCACGCCGGGGAGGTTCTCCGCCACCTCGACGCACGCACCACCGCCGCCATTGCTACGGGTGCTCTTGCGCCACCGGACGTCGCTCAGATCCATGTTTCCGCCTCCCTCTATCAGTTCGAGGGAGTGCCGTTGCCATGCTGCCTCACGACCTTCGCCACGAACTCCCGCCACGTGTCCGGACGAAAGGCCAGCACCGGACCCTGCGGGTCCTTGGAATCACGCACGGCTACCACGCCGGACAGATTGTCGGCCACCTCGACGCAGTTGCCTCCCTGACCGTTGCTGCGGCTGCTCCTGCGCCACCGGGCGTCGCTCAGATCCATGTCTCCGCCACTTCTGCTATCAGTTCCAAGGACTGCTGCTGCGACAGCGCCTCACCACGGATCGATTCCCAGACCTCGACCATCTGTCGAAGATAATCGGAGCGGTCGACCACCTGGCCGTGGAGCTGACCCTCCTGGTAGACGACATCCTCCCCGTGTGGCGAGGTGGCTATCACGAAGGGGCCGTTGATCCCAGGGTACGCGCCGGCCGAAAACGGCACGACCTGCATTCGGACCCGAGGCAACGTGGATCCCGCTTTCACCAGGTGACGCAACTGCTCGCGCATCACCTCCGGCCCACCGATCTGGCGGCGCAGCACGCACTCATCGATGACGGCGGTGAGCAGTGGTGGCCGGTCTCGGGTGAGTATCGCTCGGCGATCGAGGCGGGTCGTCACCTGCTGCTCGATCTCGTCAGGTGCGAACAATCCGCCGCCGGACAGCAGTGCATGGGCATAAGCCTCGGTCTGCAACAGGCCCGGCACACAGAGCGGTTCGAACGTCCGCAGCGCCGTCGCTTCCTGCTCGATGCCGGCCCAGTCACGAAACCACGGCACCACGGTTTCCCGGCTGATCCGGCGTTGGATTCGTTCGAAGCGGCCGTCGGTGGTGAACACCGTGTCGCAGCGGCGGGCGAAGTCCAGGCTCGGCCGGCGTTCGCAGGTCTCCACCTTGGCGACCAGGGCACCCGAATAGCTCAGCGCCTCGGCCAGCGCCGCCTGGGACATGCCGTGGGCGGCCCGGGTGAGCCGAAGTTCCTCCGCGAAGTGGTCCAGCATCGACGAGCGTTCCACCAGACAGCCTCCGTACATTGTCGTACCGCTCGGGCTCGACCGGTCCACGCCTGCGTCGTCGGCACGGCGGACCTCCCACCGTAGCCGGGTCATCAACAGACTGTCACCCAGCGGGACCGCTCCCGGGATCGGACGGTGGGCGGAACCAGGCCGGGAGCGTCCGTCGGTGTCGTCGGCGGACGCTCCCCTCCACCATCGACGGAGGCTCGACCATGCGTCAGGTTCTCGGATCGCGCTGCGGATTCTCGGGGCACCCCGGCCCCCGTTCCGGTCGACCGGATCGGCCCGAGCCGGGCCACGACGGGCCGGGGCGCGGCCGCCCGGCCTACGGTGATCCCGGCCGGGGCAGGTCGGGCGGCGTGTACTCCGACCGGGTCGGGGCCGGGCCGGGTGGGAGCGTCCGCCCGGTACGGCCGGGGCGGCGCTGATGCCCCGGTACCGTCCCCACGTGGCCGCCCGCCCCTCCTGGCGGTGCCGGGTGTGCGGGGCGGCCTGGCCGTGTTCGCCGGCGCGGCTGGCGCTGCTCGGGGAGTACCGCGAGGATCGCATCGCCCTGCTCGTCTACCTGGGCCTCCTGTTGGGCGAGGCCATGGACGACCTCGCCGGGCTGCATGGCGTCGCGCCACCCGGCCTCACCGAACGCATCGTCACCTGGGCACGGTCCCGGTAACCCGAGCCCACCTGACCGGCCGGTGATCGACTCAGGTGGGCTGATGTTGCGCTGTCCGGTTCGGATGATCACGCCATATCGCCGCAACAGCGACCAGCACCCCGACGATCCTCAGAGGTCGGCGGGGGCCGTCGCGGCGCGGGCGGCGGCGACGAGCTGGTCGGTCTCGGCGCGTACCTCGTCGGCGTCGACCGGGGTGCCGGGGTCGTAGCGGACCGTCCAGGTCAGACCGTCCGCCCCGGCCACCCGCCGGGCCGCGATCCGCCCCGAGCCGCCGGGCACCGGGTGCTGCTGGGTGTACGCCACCGAGCGGGTCACCCGGGCCCGCACCTGGTGCGGCAGGTCACCCGGGTCGAGCAGCAGGTACGTCTCGGCGGGACCGTCGGCGACCACCAGGTAGCCGTCCCGCTCGGCAGCCGTCGCGGCCGGGGTGACCGTCAACTCCCGCCCGGACCAGACGGCCTTGAGGATGTCGTGCCACCCCAACCGCTCCCCCCGGCCCGGCAGCCAGAGCCCGAGGTTCGTCGCCACCAGCACCCCGCCACCGGCAGCATCACCACCGGCACCGGCCGACGTGCCCTCGGCGGGCGACGCGCCACTGCTGCCGCCGTCGCCGGGAGCGGCCCAGGCCAGTACGCGTTCACCGGCGGCCAGGGGCGGGCGGACGGCGGACGGCACCCTGCGTTTGCGGCCGAACAGTCCCATCAGAGTCCTCCCGCGGCCTGCTCGCGCAGGGCCCGCGCGTGCTGTTCCAGCGAGAGCAGTTCCCCGAAGAGAGCGAAGTACTCGTCCTTCTGGGTGACCGGGTTGATCCGCTGGATCTTGGACTTGAGGTCCCTGATCCGGGCGGTCACCGAGCCCCACTGCAACCGGGCCATGGTGATCGAGACGTACCTCGGGTCGGGCTCGCCGTCGAGCCGCAGCGGTTCCACGGCCAGCTCGCCGACCAGCGCCTGGGCCGCCAGGTCGGTGCAGGCGTCCCGGACCGCCTCGATCCACACCGCGCCACCGGCCGCGACGGCCACCCCGCCGGCCGCCGCGATCGCGGTACGCACCGCGACGTGCACCGGGTGCCGGTACTCGGCGGCCTCGACGGCGTCGAACATCGGGCCGGCGAGGACCGGCTCCTGGAGGGCGAGCTTCAACGCCTCCCGCTCGACCATCGACTCCGGACTGTCCACGGCGGGCACGGCCGGCCGGGTCCGACCCCGGGGCGGGGCGGCGGCCTCCCGCTCGCCGGGGGACTGGGCGGCGGCCAGCACCGCCCGCTGCACCGGCTCGATCTCCATGCCGAGGTCACCGGCGAGCTTGCGGACGTACTCGGGACGCTTCTCCCGGTCCTTGATCTTGGCGACCAGCGGGGCGGCCCGGCGCATCGCCTCCACCCGGCCGTCCACCGTGTCCAGGTCGTACCGGTTGATGACGTGCCGCAGGGCGAAGTCGACGAGCGGCTCGCGGCGGGCCACCAGGTCACGGATCGCCAGGTCACCCTTTGCCAACCGCAGGTCGCACGGGTCCATGTTGTCCGGGCTGACCGCGATGAAGGTACGCCCGACGAAGCGCTGGTCGTCCTCGAAGGCGCGCAGCGCGGCCTTCTGCCCGGCGGCGTCCCCGTCGAAGGTGAAGATCACCTCACCGGCCACCGCGTCGGTGTCGAGCAGCAGCCGGCGCAGCACGCCGATGTGGTCGGCGCCGAAGGCCGTGCCGCAGGTCGCCACGGCGGTCGGCACCCCGGCCAGGTGGCAGGCCATCACGTCGGTGTAGCCCTCGACCACGACCACCCGGCCCTGCTTGGCGATCTCCCGTTTGGCCTGGTCGATGCCGTAGAGGACGTGCGACTTCTTGTAGATCGGCGTCTCGGGGGTGTTGAGGTACTTCGGGCCGTCGTCATCGTCGAAGAGCTTGCGGGCCCCGAAGCCGATCACGTCGCCGGCGATGTCCCGGATCGGCCACATCAGCCGGCGGCGGAACCGGTCGATCAGGGTGCCCGAGCGCGACGGCCGGGACAGCCCGCCGGTGACCAACTCGTCGTGGCTGAACCCCTGCTGGCGCAGGTGCTTGGTGAGCAGGTCCCAGGCGTCCGGGGCGAAGCCGCAGCCGTACCGCTGCGCGGCGGCCCGGTCGAAGCCGCGCCGGGCCAGGAACTCCCGGGCCGGACGCGCGCCGGCCGTGGTGAGCTGCGCCTGGTAGAACTCCACGGCGGCGGCGTGCGCGGCCACCAGCCGCTGCTTCTGCCCCTGCTGCGGGCGGGTCCGGGGGGTCGACTGGTCGTTCTCGACGTACCGCAGCTGGATGCCGGCGCGGTCGGCGAGCCGTTCGACGGACTCGACGAAGCTGAGATGCTCGGCGTCCATCAGGAACTTGATCGCGTCGCCGCCAACGCCGCACCCGAAGCAGTAGAAGACGTTACGGGCCGGCGAGACGTTGAACGACGGGCTCTTCTCGTCGTGGAACGGGCACAGGCCCTTGAGGTTGCCGCCACCGGCCGACTTGAGGGTCACCGTGTCCGAGATGACCTCGGCGATGGAGGTGCGCTCGCGGACCAACGCGATGTCCTCGTCCCTGATCCGCCCAGCCACCGACGCCACCTCCTCAGGGCTACATCCTGCCCTGCCGCATCGACGATCCGGCGTCGGGGGGACGCCGTGTGGCCCACACCGCCACCGACCACGGGACGGGCATGCGGGGAGCGGTGGTGCCGGGTCGGGGGCGACGTCGGGGCGTCCGCTGGCGATGGTGTCGGCGGCGGGTCGGCGGAGTCGCCGTACGGCCCGGCGTGGCCGGGTCGCGGC
Source organism: Micromonospora sp. S-DT3-3-22 (assembly GCF_015354745.1). Classification (NCBI taxonomy): domain Bacteria; kingdom Bacillati; phylum Actinomycetota; class Actinomycetes; order Micromonosporales; family Micromonosporaceae; genus Micromonospora; species Micromonospora sp. S-DT3-3-22. Next base: position 5,820 of record NZ_JACGMO010000009.1, on the reverse strand, counting down.
CTCGTCGCCGTACGGCCGGGTCAGCCGACGGCTGCGGCCTCCTCGGCCTCGACCTGCCGGTTCCAGTCCGGCTTGGTGGAGCGCCAGCCCTCGTCGTCCATGCCCTGCCGCCAGTAGCCGGAGATCGACAGCGCCTCCCGGGGTACCGACCGCTCGACCCGCAGCAGCCGGCGCAGCTCCTTGACGAAGGTGGCCTCGCCGTGCACGAACGCGTGCACCCGGCCGGGCGGGAACTCCAGCTCCCGGACGGCCGCGACCAGGGCCTCGCCGACCGGCCGGCCGGCCCGGTGCAGCCAGGTCAACGCCACCGCGCCGGGACTCGGCAACGCCTGCTCGTCGGCCGGGTCGGCGATCTCGACCAGGACGACCGCCGGGGCGCCCTCGGGCAGCCGCTCCAACGCGGCACCGATCGCCGGCAGGGCACTCTCGTCGCCCACCAGCAGGTGCCAGTCCGCCGTCGGATCCGGCGCGTACGCCCCACCCGGGCCGACGAACAGCACCTCGTCGCCCGGACGCAGCCGCGCCGCCCACGGCCCGGCCAACCCCTCGTCCCCGTGGTGCACCACGTCGATGGTCATCTCCCCGGCCGCCGCGTCCCAGGCCCGCACCGTGTACGCGCGCAGCCGGGGCCACTGCTCCCGGGGCAGCTCCCGCTTGACCGCCGTCAGGTCCAGCGGCCTCGGCAGGTCCACCCCCTCGGGCGGGAAGACCAGCTTGACGTAGTGGTCGGTGAACTCCCCCACCGGCAGACCGGCCAACTCCTCCCCACCGAGAACGAGCCGGACCAGGTGCGGGGTGGGCCGTCCGGTCCGCACCACCCGCGCCGCAGTAACCATCTTGGAGCGCTCCGCCATAAAACTAAGGCTACCCTAACTCCCCCACCCCCGCTCCCCCGCCCCACGCCCGCCCCCCAACCCCCGGTGATCAAGAGGTTTGCGTCAACCTCCCCCGTGATCAAGAGGTTCGCGTCAACCCAGTGATCAACTTTGACGCAAACCTCTTGATCGTTTGACGCAAACCTCTTGATCACCGGAGCGAGGGGCGGGGGCGAGGGGCGAGCGACCGGACGGGGCGGGGCGGAAGGCTGGGGCGGGCGGGAAGGGAGGTGGGACCGGGCTAGGGCGGGACCGGTGTTCAGGTGAGGTGGGTGTGCCAGGTCAGGGCGGCGGGGTCGGTGAGGGAGGCGACCTGGTCGATGATGACGCGGAGGCGGGCGGGGTCGTCTCCGGCCTGCCGCCACAGCGGGGCGAAGACCGGATCGAGGGCGTCCGGGGCGCGGTCGGCGAGCACGGTGACCAGTTCGGTGAGCACCTCCCGCTGACGGTCGTAGCGGGCGCGGGCGTCCGGGCGGCACATCACGTACCGCCAGGCGATGCCCTTGAGCAGGGCGCACTGCGCCCTGATCCGGCGCGGCACGACCAGGTCGGCGGCGTACCGGCGGTGCGGGCCGGGGCCGAAGCGGTCCCGGGTCGCCCCGACCACGGTCGCCACGAACCGGCCGGTGAGCACGCTGGTGGTGGCCTTGAGTGCGACCTGCGCCCGGTGGCTGCCGTCGTACCCGGCCAGCGGGGTGAGCGCCGGGTCGGCGAGCAGTTCGACCAGCACCCCGCCGAGGTCGTCCGGGGACTCGCCGGAGTAGACGGCGGCCACGTCGACGCAGAGCGCGGCGCGTTCGTCCGGGTCGTGCAGGAGGGGACGCAGCGAGACGTAGCCGCCGTGGATGCCGTCCTCGACGTCGTGCACCGAGTACGCCACGTCGTCGGCCCAGTCCATCACCTGCGCCTCCAGGCAGCGGCGGGCCCCACCGGACGGGTCGCCGGGTTGACCGGGACCGGGTGGGACCGGGGCGGGGCTGCCGGCGCGCAGCCAGTCGAAGACCGGGCGGTCGTCGCCGTACACACCGAACTTGCGCAACCCGGGGCGGCGGGGCCACGGGTACTTGCTGACCGCGTCGAGGGCGGCCCGGGTGAGGTTGAGCCCGGCCGGGCTGCCGTCCGGGGCGAGCACCTTCGCCTCCAGCCGGGTGAGCACCCGCAGCGTCTGCGCGTTGCCCTCGAAGCCGCCGCAGGACGCGGCGAGCCCGTCGAGGGTGTCCTCGCCGTTGTGCCCGAACGGCGGGTGCCCGAGGTCGTGGGCCAGCCCGGCGGTGTCCACCAGATCGGGGTCGCAGCCGAGCCGGGCCCCCATCTCCCGGGCGATCTGGGCCACCTCCAGCGAGTGGGTCAACCGGGTACGCAGGAAGTCGTCGGTGCCGGCGACGTGCACCTGGGTCTTCGCGGCGAGCCGGCGGAACGCCGCCGAGTGCAGCACCCGGGCCCGGTCCCGCTCGTACGGGGAGCGGCCGTGGCCGGTGTCCTTGGGTGCCTCCTGCACCCACCGTCGCGCGTCGGCCGGGTTCCCGTCGACGCCGGGTGGTCGGGCGGGCGGTTCCACCATCCGGCCTCCCCTTCACGGTCGTCCCCCAGGGTCGGGGGAGCCCAGGTTACGCCGCACCGCGCGGGTGGGCGCGGGCACCGGGAACCCCGCGACCCTTCCGGGCACCGCCGCCGGGAACACCCCGCGACGCCGACCGGTGCTGGCCAAGGCGGACAACCCTGCGACGCCGACCGGTGGCGGCCCGGCGAATACCCGCGACGCCCACCGGTGGCCGGGCCGGTGGGCGTCGCGGGCGGTCAGCGGCTGTCGGAGCCGGTGGTCTCGATGGCGGCCCGGCCGGCCTCCAGCCGGGCGACCGGCACCCGGAACGGCGAGCAGGAGACGTAGTCCAGCCCCACCTCGTGGAAGAAGTGCACCGAGTCGGGGTCGCCGCCGTGTTCGCCGCAGACGCCGAGCTTCAGCCCGGGGCGGGCGGCCCGACCCTCCTCGGCGGCGATCCGGATCAGCCGGCCGACGCCGTCGCGGTCGATCGACTCGAACGGGGAGATGCCGAAGATGCCCAGTTCCAGGTAGCGCCAGAAGAACGCGCCCTCGACGTCGTCGCGGGAGAAGCCCCAGCCCATCTGGGTGAGGTCGTTGGTGCCGAAGGAGAAGAACTGCGCCGCCTCGGCGATCTGGCCGGCGGTCAGCGCCGCCCGGGGCACCTCGATCATGGTGCCGATCAGCACCTCGACCCCGCTGTCCCCGACCACCTCGGCGATGATCTTCTCGGCTTCGGCGCGTACCGTCTCCAGTTCCTGGACCGCGCCGACCAGCGGGACCATGATCTCGGGGCAGGCCGTGCCGCCGTCGCGGGTGACCGCGACGGCGGCCTCGGCGATGGCGCGGACCTGCATCGCGAACAGGCCGGGGATGACCAGGCCGAGGCGGACCCCGCGCAGGCCGAGCATCGGGTTCTCCTCGTGCATCCGGCGGACGGCGGCGAGCAGCGCCTCCTCCTTGGCGACGTCCTCGCCGCGTTCCTGGGCGACGGCGACGTTGACCGCGAGTTGTTCCAGCGGGGGCAGGAACTCGTGCAGCGGCGGGTCGATCAGCCGGACGGTGACGGGCAGCCCGGCCATCTCGCGGAAGATCTCCACGAAGTCCTGGCGCTGTAGGGGCAGCAGAGCGGCGAGCGCGTCGGTGCGGTCGGCGTCGGTGGCGGCGAGGATCAGCCGTTCGACCAGTTCCCGTCGGTCGCCGAGGAACATGTGCTCGGTGCGGCACAGGCCGATGCCCTCGGCGCCGAAGCGCCGGGCGCGGGCCGCGTCGGCCCCGGTGTCGGCGTTCGTCCGCACGGCCAGCCGCCGTCGCGTGTCGGCGTGCGTCATGATCCGGTGTACGGCCCGGACCAGCGCGTCGTCGGTCCGCTCCGGGTCGAGGGTGCCCTCGAAGTACTGCACCACCTCGGACGGCGTGACCGGCACCTCGCCCAGGTAGACCTTGCCGGTGGTGCCGTCGATGGAGACGACGTCGCCCTCGGCGACGGTGTGCCCGCCGACGGTGAACCGCTTCGCCGGCACGTTGACCTCGATCTCGTCGGCCCCGGAGACACAGGTCTTGCCCATTCCCCGGGCCACCACGGCGGCGTGGCTGGTCTTGCCGCCGCGCGAGGTGAGGATGCCCTGGGCGGCGATCATGCCGTTGAGGTCGTCGGGGTTGGTCTCCCGGCGGACCAGGATCACCGCCTTGCCCTCGGCGGCCAGCTCGACCGCGCGGGCGGAGGTGAAGACCACCGCGCCGGAGGCGGCCCCCGGGGAGGCCCCGATACCCGTGGCGACCGCCTCGATCCCGTGGTCGAGCTGGAAGCGGGGGAACATGAGCTGGGCGAGCTGCGCGCCGTTGACCCGGTGCAGCGCCTCGTCGAGGTCGATCAGGCCCTCGTCGACGAGCTGACCGGCGATGACGAACGCGGCGGCGGCGGTGCGCTTGCCGACCCGGGTCTGGAGCATCCAGAGCTTGCCCCGCTCGATGGTGAACTCGATGTCGCAGAGGTCCTGGTAGTGCCCCTCCAGCCGGGCCATGATGTCGAGCAGCTGGTCGTAGGAGGTCTTGTCGAGCCGTTCCAGTTCCTGCAACGGCACGGTGTTGCGGATGCCGGCGACGACGTCCTCGCCCTGGGCGTTGGCCAGGTAGTCGCCGTAGATGCCCTGCGCGCCGCTGCCCGGGTCGCGGGTGAAGGCGACGCCGGTGCCGGAGTCGGGGCCGAGGTTGCCGAAGACCATCGCCACCACGTTGACGGCGGTGCCCAGGTCGGCGGGGATGCGCTCCTGGCGGCGGTAGAGGATCGCCCGCTCGGCGTTCCACGACTCGAAGACCGCCCGGATGGCCAGGTCGAGTTGTTCGCGCGGCTCCTGCGGGAACTCCCGCCCGGTGTGCTTGGCGAAGATCTTCTTGTACGTCTCGACGAGTCCGCGCAGGTCGTCGGCGTCGAGGTCGAGGTCGTCGTGCGTGCCCTTGACGCGTTTGGCCTCGTCGAGGGCGTGCTCGAACTCCTCGCCGGGCACCTCGCAGACGGTCTTGCCGAACATCTGGATCAGCCGGCGGTAGGAGTCCCAGGCGAACCGGTCGTTGCGCCCCGCCTGGTTGCTCAGGCCGACGACGCTGCGGTCGTTGAGGCCGACGTTGAGGACGGTCTCCATCATGCCGGGCATCGAGAACCGGGCGCCGGAGCGTACCGAGACCAGCAGCGGGTCGTGCGGATCGCCGAGGCGTCGGCCCATCGCGCGTTCCAGCGCCTCCAGGTGGGCCTCGATCTGCCCGGCCAGCCCGTCCGGCTCCCGTCCGGTCGCCAGGTACGCCTGGCACGCCCCGGTGGTGATGGTGAAGCCCGGTGGCACCGGCAGGCCGAGATTGGTCATCTCGGCGAGATTGGCACCCTTTCCACCGAGCAGGTCCTTGAGGTCCTTGTTGCCCTCGGCGAAGTCGTAGACGTACTTGTCCGTCTCGTGCGCTGTCACCAGAAGCCTCCCACGCGCGCCGGAATTGACACTTAACGAAGGTTCAGTTCTGACTTACCCCGGGGCTGACCACCGGCAATCCGGCCTGGTCAGCGTTCGGTGGGCGAAGGTTAAGCGAACATCGGGCGGGCCGGGACCGTTCGGTGACAATAGGCACAGCGGTCACGACTATCCGCGTTCACGCCGGTTTCTGGGAACGCTTCCACGAGCACGATCACGCAATTCCGGTTCCTCCTCGTACTCTTGACGTCACCCGTCACGCCAAACCTGACCTTTGCCATATCCCTCGCGAATACACCCCTCGGAGCCGCCCCGTGTCGCGCACCCCACGTACCGGCGTCGCCCCCGTCCCCGAGCAGCCGCCGCGCCCCGACGCCGGCCCGACCCCGGCTACGCCGCCCACGGTCACGCCGCCCACGGTCACCCCGGCCGCGGGCACGCTGGC
>NZ_JACGMO010000099.1:0-29167 GCF_015354745.1 Micromonospora sp. S-DT3-3-22 | reverse complement strand
CGTGTGCTCTTCCGATCTCGCCGCGCGGACCGCCCGCGCCGGGGAGGAACTGGCCGCCGCGCTGGCCCGGGTGGACGCCCTCACCGCCGAACTGGCGCAGACCCGCGCCGAGGTGCAGCGGGCGCACCGGGCGTCGGCCGCCGACCGGGCCCGACTGGCCGACCTGGACCGGGCGTTGGCCGACGCCGACGCCGCCCAACGCCGCGCCGGTCAACTCGCCGACCAGGTCAGCGACCTGGCCACCGCGTTGGCGCGGCTCAGCGGTCAGTCGGGCTGACCCGCGCCGGTCGGGGCGGCCTGCACCTCGACCCGGGTGTCGTGGAACGTCGGCCCGCCGCCGAGGTCGGTGTCGCGGACCCCGGTGACCGCGTTGACGGTGCTGCCGCCGGGACTCAGCCGCGCCCAGTACGCCTTGTAGGTGAACGCCAACCCGGGGCGGGTGGCGTCGTCCACGGCGACGGTGGCCAGGAACTCGCCCCGGTCGTTGTGCACCCGCGCCGGGTCGCCGTCGCTCAGGCCCCGGGCGGCGGCGTCGACGGGGTGCAGGTGGATGCGGGGCGGACCGGTGCGGCTGCGGTGCCACGGCAGCGACGCGAACGTCGAGTTGAGGAAGAACCGGCCGGCCGGGGAGATCAACGCCAGGGGGAACCGGCGGGCCAGCGCGGCGTCCGCCACCTCCACCGGCGGCGTGTACCCGACGAGCGGGTCGACACCCTGCCCGGTCAGCCGCGGATCATGGAACCGGGCCCGCCCGTCGTGGCTGGGAAATCCACCCGCCGCGTACGGGGCTGAACCCGCCGCGACGCCGGTGGCCCGCACGTACGTACGGCGGCTCAACTCGTCGTAGTCGATGCCGGTGCCGTCGAGCAGCTGCCGCGCCAGGTCCTCGTCGCTGTCGCGCAGCCGGGGGTGGTCCAACCCGAGGGCCGCGGCGATCCGCCGGAAGATCTCCGTGTTGGGCAGCGCCTGCCCCGGCGGGTCGAGCACCGGCCGGTTCAGAGTGGCGTAGTGGTGGCCGTAGGAGGTGTGCAGGTCGAGGTGTTCCGGTTGCATGGTGGCCGGCAGCACCACGTCGGCGAAGTCGCAGGTGTCGGTCCAGCGTTGCTCCAACACCACCGTGAACAGGTCGGCGCGGGTCAGGCCACGCCGCAGCCGGTTCTGGTCGGGGACGGTGGCGACCGGGTTGGTGTCGAAGACCACCAGCGCGGTGACCGGCGGGTCGGCCTCGTCGGTGAGCGCGGCGGCGAGGCGGCTCATGTTGATCGACCGGGCCGGCGGGACGGGCATCCCGGCGGGCCGGGCGACCCGGTCGGCGTCGACGCGGTGGTGCCCGCTGGTGGTGGCCAACGCCCCACCACCGGGATACCGGAAGTCACCGGTGAGCAGGGGGATCGCCGCGATGGCCCGGACCGCCTGCCCGGCCCCGGCGTGCCGTTGCAGACCCAACCCGATCCGGATGGCGGTGGGGCGGGTGGTGGCGATCCGCTCACCGAGGTCCCGCACCACGTCGACGTCGAGACCGCACTCGGCGGCGGCGCGGTCCACCGGCCATTCGTCGAGGCGGGCCTCCATCCGCTCCCAACCGACGGTGTGCGCGGCCACCCACTGCCGGTCGACCGCGCCGAGGTCCCGCAGGTGCCGCATCAACCCCAGGGCCAGGGCGGCGTCGGTGCCGGGCAGTGGCGCCACGTGCGCGTCGCTGCGGGCGGCGGTGTCGGTGCGCAGCGGGTCGATGGTGACGACGTGCGCGCCCCGCTGCTGGGCCTGCCGCACGAACGGCCAGTGGTGCAGGTTGGTGGAGAGCAGGTTCGCCCCCCACAGGATGACCAGTTTCGCCTCGACCACCGACTCCGGTTCGAAACCGACGGACCCGCCGTAGACCGACCCGAGGGCGGCCCGGGACGCGGCCGTGCAGATGGTGGTCCGCAGCCGCGACGCCCCCAGGTGCGCGAACAGCCGCGGACCCATCGACCAGCCCTGCACCAGCCCCATGGTGCCGGCGAAGTAGTAGGGCAGGACCGACTCCGGGCCGTGCACGTCGATGCTGGCACGTAGGCCGTCGGCGACCCGGCGGACCGCCTCGTCCCAGCTCGCCGGCCGGTACGACACCGGCCCGACCCCCTTCGGGCCGACCCGCACCAGGGGGGTGGTCAGCCGGTCGGGTCCGGTGACCGCGTCGAGGTAACGGTTCACCTTGCCGCACAACGCGCCCCGGGTGAACGGATGCTCCGGGTCGCCGCGCAGCCCCACCGGTCGCCCGTCGGTGACGGTGAGCTGCCAGGCGCAGGTGTCGGGGCAGTCCAGGGGGCACGCCCCGGGATGCACGGTGGTGGCCATGCCGCGGATGCTATCGTCACCGCCCCGTCACGGCTGCCGACACGGCCGGCGGCGGCTACCATCGCGGTGCACACACCGATGTCGACCCGGCCGGGGCGAACCCGCCGGGCCGGTGTGGTGGCCGGCTACCCTTGCGGGGGTCGTCCCACCCCGCCGGGGCGGGAATGCCCCGGCGGTGACCGGCCGTTACACCGGAAGACCAGCACCACGAGCGAGGGGAAGTCGAACATGGGCGAGCGCATGCTGCGCGGTAGCCGTCTGGGCGCGGTCAGCTACGAATCCGACCGCAACACGGAGCTCGCGCCGCGCCAGACCCGCGAGTACCTCTGCGCCAAGGGCCACCAGTTCGAGGTGCCGTTCGCCGTCGACGCCGAGGTCCCCACCACCTGGGAATGCAAGTTCGACGGCAGCGTCGCCCGGCTCGTCGACGGCACCGAACCGGAGCAGAAGAAGGCCAAGCCGCCGCGTACCCACTGGGACATGCTGCTGGAGCGGCGGTCCATCGCCGAGCTGGAGGACATCCTCGCCGAACGGCTCCAGGAGGTCCGCACCCGCCGCGGCCGCGCCTGACCCGCACAGCGACGACGACGCCCCCGGAACTCTCCGGGGGCGTCGTCGTGTCCAGGGTTCAGGGCCGGCGGGGTTCCACGATCTCCCCCTCGATGGCCCGCCCCTCGTCGACCATTTGCGGGGTCACCACGTCCCCCTGCGGCGGCGGCGCGGCCGGCTCCCCCCGCCGCACCCGCACCGTACGCGGACCGAACAGGTCACCGGCGACCATCGACGACACCCGCCGCTCGGTGGCCCGCTGCACCCCGGCACGCGCCAACCGGCGCACCGGCGGCACCAGCAGCAACACCCCCACCAGCCCACTGAGCAGGCCGGGGATCGCCAGCAGCAACGCGCCGGCCAACCCGACCAGCCCGTCGGTCACCTGCCGACCCGGCGGCTGCCGGGACTCCACCGACGTGCGGAAACCCCGCCAGGCGCGCATCCCCTCCCGGCGCAGCAACACCAGCCCCAGCAGGGACGCGGCGAACACCAGCAGCACCGCCGCACCGAACCCGACGGCCCGGCCCACCCCGATGAACACGGCCAACTCCGCCACCACCGCCAGCAGCAGGGCCGGTGGCACGAACCTCAGGTATCGGCGCATCTCACCTCATCCGCGTCGCGCGGCACCCGCTCACCGCCACCGGCCGGACAATGCCCGCGGGGCGACAGGCCCGCCCCTCCAGCATGCCACGCCCCCACTCACGGCCACCGGTCGTGACCGCGACGCCACCGCCTCGGCCGCCGGTCCCGCAACCCCCAGGTGGTGATCCGCCACAACGCCTCGGCCACGATCAGCGGGCTCATCTTGCTGGCCCCCCGCTCCCGTTCGGCGAACGTGATCGGCACCTCCACGATCCGTACCCCCGCCCGGTGCGCCAACCGCGACAGCTCCACCTGGAACGAGTACCCCTGCGAACACACCGACTCCAGACGCATCGCCCGCAACGCCGACAACCGGTACACCCGGAACCCGCCTGTCGCATCCGACACCGGCATCCCCAACGCCATCCGCGCGTACAGGTTCCCGCACCGCGACAGCAGCAGCCGCCGCCACGGCCAGTTCACCACCCGCGCCCCACCCACCCACCGCGACCCGATCACCACGTCGGCGTCCCGGGCCGCCGCCAGCAACGCCGGCAGATCCTCCGGGGCGTGCGACCCGTCGGCGTCCATCTCCACCACCGCGTCGTAGCCGTGCTGCCGCGCCCACCCGAACCCGGCCAGGTACGCCGCCCCCAACCCCTGCTTGCCGGGCCGGTGCAACACGTGCACCTGCCCGTCGGTGGCGGCCATCGCCTCGGCCAGCGTCCCCGTGCCGTCGGGGCTGTTGTCGTCGGCGACCAACACGTCCACCGCCGGCACGGCCCGACGCACCCGGGCCACCACGTCGGCGACGTTGTCGGCCTCGTTGTAGGTGGGGATCACCACCAGCACCCGGCCCACCCCCGGCTGTCCCCCGGCTGCCTCGCCCACCGTCTCCCCCGTTCCTGCCGGCTCACCCGGCGGCGGTGACCTCCCGACGACGCCGCACCGCCCCCGCGACGACCAGGGCCGCGACCGCCAGCCCGGTCAGGGCCACCTCCGGCCACCGTCCGGCCCGGGTGGCCGGGGTACGCCCGTCGGCGAGCGTCACCTCCCGCACCACCACCGCCCGGGTGTTGAACCCGGTGGCGTCGCTTACCCGCCCGTCCGGGGCGACGAACCCGGACACCCCGACCGTCGAGGCCATCAACGCCGCACGACCGTGCTCCACCGCCCGCAACCGCACCATCGCCAACTGCTGCCGGGCCTCCGCCACGTCGAACGTGGCATTGTTCGTCTGCACCACCAGCAGCTGCGCCCCACCGTCGACGGTGTCCCGCACCAGACCGTCGTAGGCCACCTCGAAACAGATCACGTCCCCAAGCACCACCGGACCCGCGTCGACCACCCCCGGCGACGACCCCGCGACGAAGTCGGCCCGCACCCGGTCGACCTGCTTGGACACCGCACGCGCCACCGACCGCATCGGCACGTACTCGGCGAACGGCACCGGATGCCGCTTCGTGTACACCTGGGCCAGATCCGGGCCGCTGCCCGGCCGCCACAGGATGCCCGCGTTGCGGACCTCACCGTCACCCGGACCGGCGAGCACCGCCCCGACCAGGATCGGCGCGCCGATCGCGTCCGCGGCCTGCGAGATCCGCGCCCCGGCGGCGGCGTTACGCAACGGATCGATGTCCGAGGAGTTCTCCGGCCACACCACCAGGTCGGGACGCCGCTCGACACCCGCACCGACGCGCTCCGCCAACTGCAACGTCGCGTCGACGTGATTGTTCAGCACCGCCTGCCGCTGGGCGTTGAAGTCCAGACCCAACCGGGGCACGTTGCCCTGCACGATCGCCACCCGCACCGACCGGCCACCCGCGTCGACCCCTGACGGCACCAGCCATCCCACCGCCACCAGCGCCACCACACCCGCCGCCACCCCGGCCACCGGCTGCCACCGCACCCCCGGCCACCGCCGCCACACCGCCACCAGCAGCAACCCGCCGGCCACCGCCACCACCCCGGTGACCAGCGGCGCACCCCCCAGCCACGCCCACCCCAGCAGCGGCGACGAATCCTGACTGAACGCCAGACGCCCCCACGGGAACCCACCGAACGGGGTGCGGTCCCGCAGCGCCTCCTGCCCCACCCACAACACCCCGGTCACCGGCGGCCACGCCCACCGCCACCGGTCCACCACCGGCGACACCCACGCCGTCGCCGCCCCCAGCACCGCCAGGTAGCCGGCCTGCAACAGCGACAGCAGCACCCACGGCAGCAGCCCGGTGTGCAGGTTCGTCCACGCCAGCAGCGGCGCGAACAACGCCACCCCGGTCAGGAAACCCAACCCGGCGCCCGCCCGCAGCCGCCGCCGGTGCGTCGCCGCCGCCAACCCGGCCACCCCGACCGCCGCCAACGGCCACCAGCCGTACGGCGGGAACGCCACCAGCAACGCCACCCCGGCGGCCACCGCCACCGGCACCGCCACCCGCAGCGGCAACGGCGACCGCGCCGGCCGCACCACCGGCGGGGTACGCGTCTCATCCCGGTCGAGCGTCGTCACCGGCACCTCACCACGATCACGGGCCGAAGGCTACCCGCCCCGGCCCGCCACCCCCGACGCCACCGAACCCGAAGCCGCCGACGTCACCCCACGAACCCCGGGCGGTGGACGGACACGAAATCGGGGCGCGGCCTAAGCCGCGCCCCGATGCTCCCAGGCCCTTCCCGGCCGGTGGGGCGAGAACGAGCGACGCCGACCTTCGGACCGACCCGACGGTGGACTGGCTGCCCCCGCCTGGCCGTTGTCTACTGGCCGTGCCCCTCACCCTGCCCGTACACCGGTAACCGCGGCCGGTTCGCGCCGCCCCGCCGACCCCCGCCCGCTGGACCTGGCCGCCGCGACGCGATGCACCAACAATGTCGCTCGGCCAGCGGACGAAGGGACGAAGCGAACAACAGCCGCTTCCCGTAGTAGGACTCAAAGACGGTACGGCCTACACCCCCGCCGCTGTCAACCCACCCCCGGCCAGTCGCGCCCACCGACCCGGCGTGTCGCGCCGGCGCGTCTCAATCCCCACCCAGATGCCGCCGCAACAACGCCCCCGCCGCCCCCGGATGCTCCCCGGCGAGCAACCCACCGGCAGCCAGCACATAATCCACGTCCACCACCGGCCGCGCCGCCCGCGGCAACGGCCAACCCCCGGCATGATCGGTCAACACCCGCGTCAACACCCCCACCGCCGCCCCCGCGTCGGCGTGACGCAGCACACCACCGGAACCCACCAGCAGCCGCACGTCCCGCAGATCCCGCCCCGCCCGCTCACCCGTCGCCGCACCCCGGGCATGCCGACGCAACGCCACCGTCGCCGCCAACGCCGCGATCCGCCCCTCCACCACCCGGTCCCGATCGTCGACCGGCAGGAACCCCGGATCGGCCGCCCGCGCCGCCGCCGCCACCCCCAACGCCTCCTGCCCCGCCGCATCGAGCAGCCGCTCCTCCACCGCCGCCCGCACCACCCCCGGCGCACTCCACCGCATCCCCAGATCACCCTCCACCGTGCGGGCCCGCCACAGCGACCCCGCCACCTCCCGGCCCGGCCCGTCGGCCCGCTCATCCGGCGTCAACACCGAATACACGTCGGTCGTCGCCCCACCCACATCCACCACCACCAGATCACCACCCACCACGTCGGCGAGGACCTCCACCCCCATCAACACCGCATCCGGAGTCGCCGCCCGCACCAACCGGCCGAACCGGGCCCCCCGCGACAACCGCTTACCACCGATGACGTGCCGCAGGAACACCTCCCGGATCGCCGCCCGCGCCGACGCCGGCGCCAACACCCCGATCCGGGGCAGCACATTGTCCGCCACCGTCACCGGCACCCCCGCCGCCGCCAACACCCCCCGCAGCCCGTCCCGCACCTCCACGTTGCCCGCCACCACCACCGGCACCCGCCACCGGGCCCGCGCCAACCGGGTCGCGTTGTGCGTCACCGTGTCGACGTCCCCACCATCGGTGCCACCCACCAGCAACACCACGTCCGGGCGGGCCGCCCGCACCGCCGACAGCTCCGCCGCCCCCAACCGGCCCGCCGCCACGTGCACCACGTTCGCGCCCGCCGACAACCCCACCCGCCGCCCCGCCTGCGCGGTCACCAACGGCTCGTAACCCACCACCGCCAGCCGCAACCCGCCACCCGCCGACGAACACACGTACCACGGCAACGCCCCGGCAACCCCCGCGCCGGCCCCCTCGACCGCCGCACCCACCGCCGCGTCCAACCCGTGCAGCACATCCGTCCCGACCGACGTGGGCGCCGACGCCGCCCCCACCAGCCGGCCCGCGTCCAGATCCACCACCGCCGCCTTCGTCCAGGTCGACCCGACGTCGGCGCAGACCGCCAGCCTCACGCCGCCGCCGGAACGACCACGGTGCCCGTCGCCGTCACCACCACCACCGGCTCCGCCAACACCTCCGCCGCCGACCCACCCCGCTCCGGCCGCCCCCGGCACACCACCCGCGCCACGAAGTCGATCCCCCGGCTGCGGGTGCCCACCCGCACCACCGTCGCCGTCACCTCCACCACGTCACCCGCCCGCACCGACGACACGAACTGCACATCCGAATACGACGCGAACAACCCCTCGTCACCATCGGTACGGATACACACCTCCGTCGCCACGTCCCCGAACAACCCCAACACGTACGCCCCGTCCACCAGGTTCCCCGCGTAGTGGGCGTGCGCGTACGGCACATACCGCCGGTGCGTCACCGACAACCCCAACCGTGCACCACTCATCCCCGCGCCTCCCTACTCGTCACCAACGCATGCACCAGATACGACGCCACCTCACCCGGCGTGGTACCCCGACCGAAGATCCGGTCCACCCCCAGCTCCGCCGTCATCGTCTCGTCGAACCGCGGCCCACCCACGATCAGCAACGGCCGCTTCCCCGCCGGCATCGCCTCCCGGAACGCCGCCGACATCTCCCGCGTGTTGTGCAGATGCGCATCACGCTGCGTCACCACCTGCGACACCAGCACCGCATCCGCCCGCTCCCGCCGCGCCGCCTCCACCAACTCCGGCACACTCACCTGCGCGCCCAGGTTCGACACCTTCAACTCCCGGTAATACTCCAGGCCCTTCTCCCCGGCGATGCCCTTCACGTTCAGGATCGCGTCGATGCCCACCGTGTGCGCGTCCGTGCCGATACACGCCCCCACCACCGACAGCTTGCGCCGCAACCGCCGCTTCACCACCGCGTTGACCTCCTTGGCCGACAGCAGCGGAAAGTCCCGCTCCACCACCTGCACCTGCGCCAGGTCCACCAGATGGTTCACCCGCCCGTACACCACGAAGAACGTGAACCCGTCACTCATCGGCTTCGCGTGCACCAGCATCGCCGGATCGATGCCCATCCTGTTCGCCAACTGCACCGCCGCACCCTCGGCCCGCTTGTCGTGCGGCACCGGCAACGTGAACGACACCTGCACCATGCCGTCACCGGTGGTGTCCCCGTACGGCCGCACGATCGTCTTCTCGCTCATGAGGGTTGCTGCTCCAGGATCTCCGTGGCCGGGTTGTAGTAGTCCGCCTCGTGCCGCGCCACCCCGGACAGGCCCTTGCCCCGGTCCGCCGGCCGCTTCATGATCCCGAACGTGCCCTCGGCGATCGCCGTCAACAACGACTGGTCCCCGATCCGCTCCAGCAGATCCACCGCCTCACCCAGCACCCGGTGCGCCCGCTGCTGGATGAACCCACCCGGCGCCGGCACGAAATCCTCGTGCAACCCGCCCGCCGCACCCAACACGTACCGCACGTTCTGCAGGGCGATGTCCCGGTCCGACAACCACGGCGTCACCACCGCCTCGGTCATCATCCCCACCAGCAGGATCCCCTGCCCCGTCATCGTCCCCACCAGATTGAAGAACCCGTCCAGCAGATTCCCCCGGAACACGTCCCCCGTCATGTGCTTCGTCGGCGGCATCCACTTCAACGGCGCATCCGGGAACAACTCCCGCGCCAACAACGCGTGCGCCAACTCCAGCCGGAACGACTCCGGCACCTCAGGGTTGATCTCGAACGCGTGCCCCAGCCCCAACTGGGCGTCGACCAACCCCGCCTCGTGCGCGAAGAACTCGTTGAGCAGCTGCGACACCGTCACCGTGTGCGCCTCCTCGACCGCGTCGGCGGTCGTGAGGTAGTTGTCCTCACCCGTGTTGATGATGATCCCCGCCCGCGCGTGCACCTGCCGCGAGAACCGCTGATCCACGAACGTCCGGATCGGATTGATGTCCCGGAACAGAATCCCGTACATCGAGTCGTTCAGCATCATGTCGAGCCGTTCCAGACCCGCCAGGGTGGCCATCTCCGGCATACACAGGCCCGACGCGTAGTTCGTCAACCGCACGTACCGACCCAGCTCCCGCGACGACTCGTCCAGCGCCGCCCGCATCAACCGGAAGTTCTCCTGCGTCGCATACGTGCCCGCGAACCCCTCCCGGGTCGCCCCCTCCGGCACATAGTCCAACAACGACTGCCCCGTCGACCGGATCACCGCGATCACGTCCGCACCCGCCCGCGCCGCCGCCTGCGCCTGCGGAATGTCCTCGTAGATGTCACCCGTCGCCACGATCAGGTAGATCCACGGCCGCTGCTTCGGGTCCCCGTACCGCTTGACGAGGCGGCCCCGCTCGGCCCGCCGCCGGTCGATCCGCCGCACACCCGCGGCGACCGCCCGACGCGCCACCCGCCGCGCCGCCGTGGCGGCCCTACCGGTGGGCTGCGCGAACCGCACCGACCCGGCGGCCGCCTTCTGCGCCAGCAGCGTCACATCGCTGATCTGCTCCCGCGCCAACGCGTCGAACACCGGCACCGCCACCCCGTGCCCCAACCCCACATCCGCCACCACCGCGTCCACCAGACGGTTCACCCACGGAATACCGTCCGGATCCGCACCGGTCACCCCGGCCAGCCGCAACACCGCCCGCTCCACCGACACCGTGGTGTGACTACGCGCCAACTCCACCACCGGCTGCCCGGCCCGCCGCGCCAACTCCCGCGCCCGCGCCACCAGCACCGGATCCAGGTCAAGCTTCCCCGTCACGACGCGCCTTCCTCATAGATGACCTCACCACGCAGCACCGTCGCCCGGCACACCGGCAACGGCGTCGGATCCCCCGGACCCCGCAACTCCGGATCCTCGGACTGCAACACCGGCAACCCCCGCTCCACCCCCGCCGGGGCCTCCCACACCGCGAACGTCGCCGGCGCGCCCTTGGCGATCACACCCTCGTTGTCCAGGTGCACCGCCCGCCAGCCACCCCGGGTGTGCGCCGCGAACGCCGCCCGCACACTCATCCGCTGCGCCGCATTGTGATGCGCCGCCGCCGCCCGCACCGCCCCCCACGGATCCAGCGGCGTCACCGGCGAATCCGACCCGAACGCCAACGCCACCCCCACCCCGTGCATCGCCCCCATCGGATTCGACTCCAACGACCGGGCCAACCCCAACCGCGACTCGTACATCCGACCCGCGCCACCCCACAACCGGTCGAACGCCGGCTGCATCGACGCGACGATCCCGTACTCCACGAACCCGGCGATCAACGCCTTGCTCATGATCTCCGCGTGCTCCACCCGGTGCCGCGCCGCCCGCACCCGGTCCGTACCCAACACCGCAGCCGCCGCCGCGAACCCCGCCAACACCGTCCCGATCGCCGCGTCACCGATCGCGTGGAACCCGCCCTGCACCCCGTGCGCCGCACAGTCCACCAGATGGTCACCCACCTGATCCGCGCTCAGATAACCGTGCCCACACCCCTCACCGTCGCGGTACGGCCCCGACAGGTGCGCCGTCCGCGACCCCAACGCCCCGTCCGCGAACAGGTCACCACCCGCCCCCACCGCCCCCAACTCCCGCGCCCGCGCCGCCCCCGACAACTCACCCCAGTACCCGTACACCTCCGGCACACCCGCACCCGAAAGACCCAACAGACCCGTGAAATCCTCCTCGTCGGAAATCTCCGGCCCACCACACTCGTGCACCGCCGCGATCCCCAACGACGCCGCCCGCGCCAACGCCACCCGCTGCGCCGCCACCCGCTGCCCCCGCGTCACCCCGGCCCGCGCCGCCGCCCGCACCACATGGTGCGCGTCCCGCCGCAACCACCCCGACGCGTCGAAACCCGGCAAACCCGCCACCTGCGGACACGCCGCCAGCAACGCCTGCGACACCAACGCCGAATGGATCGACGCCTGCGACAGATACACCCGCCGACCACCCGCCGCCCGGTCCAACCGCGCCGCGTCCGGCAACGCCGCATCCACCCAACCCGACTCGTCCCAGCCGTGCCCCAACACCACCGCGTCCGCCGGCAGACCCGCCGCGAACACCGCCACCGCGTCCAGCAACCCGGCCGCCGACCGCACCGACGACAGATCCAGACCCGACAACACCAACCCGGTGTCCGTCGCGTGCACGTGCGCGTCCACGAACGCCGGCGTCACCAGCGCCCCACCCAGCTCCACCACCCGGTCGGCGGCCGGCGCGTCCGCGTCCACACCCAGCCAGGCGATCCGCCCGTCCCGCACCAACAGCGCCGTCGCGCTCGGCTCCGCCGGACAGTGCAGCACTCCACCGCGGTACAACGTCGAGGGGTTCGTCATGGCACTCAGTCTGCCGCCAACCGGGACGCGAAGAGACCACGTACCCCCGGCTCCGACCGCACCAACCCCAACGCCAGCTCCGCGTGCCCCGGCACGTAACCGTTGCCCACCAGCATCGTCACGTCCGCCGCCAGCCCCTCCGCACCCAACGCCGCCGCCGCGAAACTCGTCGCCATCGAGAAGAAGATCACCGTGCCGCCGTCCGCCGTGGCCAACACCGCACCGTGCTCACACCCCGGCACGTCCACGCACACCACCGTCACGTCCGCCGGCCCACCCAACGCCGTCGTCACCGCCGACGACACCCCCACCGGGTCCCGGGCATCAGCCAACGCCACCACCGACGCCAGACCGGCCGCCACCAGCGCGTCCCGCTCCGCCGCCACCGGCACCACCCCCACCGTACGACCGGCACCCGCCCGCCGCGCCGCTGCCAACGACAACGACCCGCTCTTGCCCGCCCCACCGATCACCGCCACCGTCACCGGCGACCCGTCACCGGTCCGCTCCCGCCGCGCCACCTGCTCGGCGACCACCCGGGCCGTCAACGCCGGCGCACCGCACACGTCCAGCACCGCCAGCGCCAACTCCGGATGCAGATCCGCCGGCAGCACCGCCGCGATCGACCGGGCGAACAGGATCGCGTACCCGTCACACGGCACCTGCTCGCTACGCCCGTCCCAGCGGGCCAACCCGTCCAGGATCGTCAACGGGGTCAGCGTCAACGACACCAACGTCGCCACCCGGTCACCCACCGCCAACCCCAACGGCGACCGCCGGCCGGCCTCCTCCACGGTGCCGATCAGCATCCCGCCCGACCCGGTCACCGGATTCTGCATCTTGCCCCGCGCCGACACGATCTCCAGCACCTCGGCGCGGACCTTCTCCCCGTCCCCACCGTGCTTCTGCGCCAACTGCCGGAAACTCGCCGCGTCCAGGTTCAACCGCTCCACCCGGATCCGCACCTCGTTGGGGGCGATCCGCGGGTCGGCGTCCAACCGCCAGGCCGCCTGCGGCAGCACCCCCGCCGGTTCCACGACGCGGTGCAGACCCACCGGTGACGTCACGCCGACCTCCCCTCTCCACCGCCCGAAGCCCCGACCAGGACTCGCATCGCGGGAAAACTTACGGCAGACTAATTTCTTCGCCGGATATTTTCCAGTAGCCTTTCGGGATCTACCGATCATCGCCCGCCGGTCACCCCGGCCACGCAGCACGAGGAGGGGCCGTGACCCAGACCCAACCGATGGCGACCATCCCCGGGCCCCGCCCCGCCCCGGCCGCCGCACCCACCGCCGGGCAGCCCTACGAATACCGCCGCAGCCCCCTGGTCGAACCCGACTGGACCCGCTTCCCCGGCTGGCGCGACGTCACCCGCGAACAGTGGGAGAACGCCCAGTGGCAACGCGTCAACTGCGTCAAGAACATCAAGCAGCTGCGCGCCGTCCTCGGCGACACCGTCGACGAGAGCTTCTACACCGACCTCGCCGCCGACCAGCAGGCCCTGGCCACCATGTCGATGCTGGTGCCACCCCAGATGATCAACACGATGGTGCCGTTCGCCCCGATGACCACCGAGGCGTTCCGCGCCGACCCCATCCGCCGCTACATGATCCCCGTCACCGCCGACCGGCGCACCGACTGGCCCTCACACCCCTACGCCAGCCGCGACTCACTGCACGAACACGACATGTGGGTCGCCGAGGGCCTCACCCACCGCTACCCCACCAAGGTCCTCGCCGAACTGCTCTCCACCTGCCCCCAGTACTGCGGCCACTGCACCCGGATGGACCTCGTCGGCAACTCCACCCCCGCCGTCGACAAGCTCAAGCTCACCCTCAAGCCCGTCGACCGCTACGACGCCCACATCGCCTACCTCAAGGCCCACCCCGGCGTCCGCGACGTGGTCGTCTCCGGCGGCGACGTGGCCAACGTCCCGTGGCGCAACCTTGAGTCGTACCTGATGCGGCTGCTCGAACTGGAAACCGTCCGCGACATCCGGCTCGCCACCAAGGCCCTGATGGGCCTGCCCCAGCACTGGCTCCAGAACGACGTCGTCGAGGGCCTGGAACGGGTCGCCCGCACCGCCGCCCGACGCGGCGTCAACCTGGCCATCCACACCCACGTCAACCACGCCCAGTCGATCACCCCGCTGGTCGCCAAGGCCGCCCAGACCGCCCTCGACGTCGGCGTCCGCGACGTGCGCAACCAGGGCGTGCTCATGCGCGGCGTCAACGCCACCGCCCCCGACCTGCTCGACCTCTGCTTCGCCCTCCAGGGTGAAGCCGGCATCCTGCCGTACTACTTCTACATGTGCGACATGATCCCCAACGCCGAACACTGGCGGGTCCCGGTCTGGCACGCCCAGCAGCTCCAGCACGACATCATGGGCTACCTGCCCGGCTACGCCACCCCCCGGATCGTCTGCGACGTGCCCTTCGTCGGCAAGCGCTGGGTGCACATGCTCACCGAGTACGACCGGGAACGCGGCATCTCCTACTGGACCAAGAACTACCGCACCTCCATCGAGTCGGCCGACCTGGAGGCGCTCAACAAGCGCTACGCCTACTACGACCCGATCGACACCCTCCCCGAGGCCGGCCAGCGGTGGTGGGCCGCGCACCGCGACGACTGACCCGCACCACCCCGCCGCCCCCGCGACCCGGACCGGTCCCGGGGGCGGCGGCCGTCACGCCCCGCGCGGCGCGTACATGATCACGGCGACGCCGAGCAGGCAGATCGCCGCGCCCGTCAGGTCCCACCGGTCCGGCCGGAAGCCGTCCACCAACACGCCCCACGCCAGCGACCCCGCCACGAACACCCCGCCGTACGCGGCCAGGATGCGGCCGAAGTTCGCATCCGGCTGGAACGTCGCCACGAAACCGTAGACACCCAACGCGACCACCCCGCCGGCGATCCACCACAACCCCCGGTGCTCCCGCCAGCCCTGCCAGATCAGCCACGCCCCACCGATCTCGGCGAGCGCGGCCAGGACGAACAACACCAGCGAACGGGCGACCAGCATGCCCGCACGCTAACCCGGGTGGCCCCCGCACCGTGCCCAGGGGCCACCCGGCCGGCGCGGACCGTCAGCGCATGGCGTCCCGTACGTCCCGACCGGCGTCCTTGACGTGCTCGCCGGCCTGCCGGGCCCGCGCCTCGCTCTGCTCGGTGGCGCCCTCGGCCCGCATCCGCTCGTTGTCGGTCATGTCGCCGAGCCGCTCCTTAGCGGCGCCGGTCAGCTCCTGGGCCTTGTTCTTGGCCTTGTCGGTGAAGCTCATGTCGCCTCCTGTCGCTGCGGCGGTCACGGGGCGGCGGCCCCGTACCGGTGGCGTCCCCGATCCGGCCGACCCGAAACAGAACCGCGCCGTAGGCGCTGATTAGAAGGGGTGCGCCGGGGCGCACCATCTCTAGGGCATCCTAGGACAATAGGTGGCCGGCTGGGCCCGGCGGTTGCTGGTTGACTGGGCGGATGAGCGAGATCATCCTGATCCGGCACGGCGAGACGACGTGGAGCGCCAGCCGGCGGCACACCTCGTACACCGATCTGGAGCTGACCCCCGACGGTGAGCGGCAGGCCCGCGCGCTGGCCGGGGTGCTGACCTGCCAGCGCTTCGCCACCGTGCTCGCCAGCCCCCGACGCCGGGCGCTGCGCACCGCGCAGCTCGCCGGCCTCACCGTCGACGGCACCGACGACGACCTCACCGAGTGGAACTACGGCCGGTACGAGGGCCGCACCACCGCCGACATCCACACCGAGCGCCCCGACTGGAACATCTGGACCGACGGCTGCCCCGACGGGGAGTCCCCCGACCAGGTCGGGGCCCGGGTCGACCGGCTGCTCGGCCGGCTCACACCACTGCTGGCCCGGGGCGACGTGGCGCTGGTCGGGCACGCCCACCTGCTCCGGGTGGTCGGCGCCCGGTGGATCGGCCTGCCCGCCGCCGGCGGCGGCAAGCTGCGCCTGGACACCGCCACCGTCAGCGCGCTCGGCCACGAACACGGCCGCCCGGTCATCCTGCGCTGGAACGGCCGCTGAGCGGCCGTACCCGCAGCTACGCCGGGGCCTCCGCGCCGCTGCGGGTACGGCCCCGCAGCTCCCCCACCGCCACCTTCGGCGGACGCCCCTCGTACGGGGTGGACAGCACCACCGTCGTGCGGGTGGTGACGTTCGCGGCGGTGCGGATCTCCTGGAGCACCCGTTCCAGGTCGGCCGGCCCGGCCACCCGCACCAGGAGCAGGTAGAAGTCCTCCCCCGCCACCGAGTAGCAGGAGTCGATCTCGGGCAGGTGGGCCAGCCGCTCCGGCGCGTCGTCCGGCTGGGACGGGTCGAACGGCCGGATCGCCACGAACGCGGTCATCGGCAGATCCAACGCCTCGAACGACACCCGGGCGGTGTACCCGTTGATCACGCCGCGCTGTTCCAGCCGGCGGACCCGCTGGTGCACGGCCGAGACCGACAGGCCGACCCTCTCCGCCAGATCCGTGTACGACAGGCGGCCGTCGGCGGTCAGCGCGGCGACGATGGCACGGTCGGTCTCCTCCACCCGTGCAACCTACCCGGTGGAGCGCTCCCCTGGCGACGACGTCCCGCCCGATGTGACGCTCAGCGGGCCGCCCGGTCGCGCACCGCGTCGGCGGCGAAGTTGAGCACCTCGGCCAGATCCTCCTCGTCGAGGAAGGGCAGATCGGTGAGGATGTCCGTCACCGACATCCCCTCCGCCATCATCGCCAGCAGGGTCGCCACCGGGACGCGGGACTGCCGCACGCAGGGCGCCCCGCCCATCACCTCGGGGTCGATGGTGATCCGGGGAAACGTCACCGGCACAGGTTAGTCCCTCGCCAGCGCCCGGGAGATCACCAGCCGCTGGATCTGGTTGGTGCCCTCGACGATCTGGAGCACCTTCGCCTCCCGCATGTACCGCTCGACCGGGTGGTCGGCCACGTACCCGGCCCCGCCGAGCACCTGCACCGCGTCGGTGGTCACCCGCATCGCCACGTCGGTGGCGAACAGCTTCGCCTTGGCCGCCTCGATCGAGTACGGCCGGCCCGCGTCGCGCAACCGGGCGGCGGCCAACGTCAACGCCCGGGCGGCGGAGATCTGGGTGGCCGCGTCGGCCAGCAGGAAACCCACCCCTTGGAAGTCGACGATCGCCCGGCCGAACTGCTGCCGCTCCCGGGCGTAACCGACGGCGTAGTCCAGCGCCGCCTGGGCCAGACCGACCGCGCAGGCGGCGATGCCCAGCCGCCCCGAGTCCAGCGCGGACATCGCGATGGTGAAGCCCGCGCCCTCCCCACCGATCAGCCGCTCGGCCGGCACCCGGGCGTCGTCGAAGGCGATCTGCGCCACCGGCGACGAGCGCAGCCCCATCGTCCGCTCGGCCGCCTGCGGGGCGATGCCCGGCGTGCCCCGGTCGGCCAGCAGGCAGGAGATGCCCTTCGGGCCCGGCCCGCCGGTACGGCAGAACACGTTGTAGAAGTCCGCCACCCGGGCGTGCGTGATCCACGCCTTGACCCCGGTGACCCGGTAGTCGTCGCCGTCGCGGACCGCCCGGGTGGTCAACGCGGCGGCGTCCGAGCCACCCTGCGGCTCCGACAGGCAGTACGCCCCGAGCAGTTCCCCACCCACCAGCTCCGGCAGCAGCTTGCGTTGGGCGTCGGTGCCGAACTCGGCAAGCGGGTAGCAGGACAGGGTGTGCACGCTGACCGCCTCGGCGACCGCGAGCCACCGGCCGGCGAGGATCTCCAGCACCTGGAGGTAGACCTCGTACGGCTGGGCCGCGCCGCCGTGCTCCTCGGCGTACGGCAGGCCCAGCAGGCCGGCCCGGCCCAGGGTGCGCAGCACCTCGCGGGGGAACTCGGCGCGCTCCTCGAAGCCGGCGGCCCGGGGCGCGAGTTCCCGGTCGGCCAGTTCGGTGGCGAGGTCGAGCAGGTCGTGGGCCTCGTCGGTGGGGAGGATGCGGTCGACAGTCATAGCGCGATGAGCTCCAGAGGTGGGTGAGCCGCCGCCCGTCGTCCGCCGGGCGCCACCCCGTCAGCTTAACGGTCGTTCGGGTCGGGGCCCAGTCCGGCGTGGCCGGCACCCCGGTGAACCGCGCCCGCCGCGGCTACGTACCACCGGACGCCTTCCCCGGTCCCGACGAGCCCGACCGGAGTCCCCATGCACCGACGCACAGCACTGACCTCGACGGGGGTGGCCCTCGCCGCGCTCGTCGCCGGCTGGGCGGCTCTCACCGTCCCCACCGCGAACGCCGAGACCGACGCCGCGCCACCGGCCGCCACCGGCCCGGCCGGCACCGGGACGCCCGAGCCGCCACCGGCCACCCGGGAACCCGCCACCGGGCAACCGGCCGCCGCGCCCGCCGGGTCCCCGGTGGACCGGCACGGCCGGCTGCGGGTGTGCGGGGTGCACCTGTGCGACGCGGCCGGCGAGCCGGTCCAGTTGCGCGGGATGAGCAGCCACGGCCTCCAGTTCTTCCCGGACTGCCTCAACCCCGACTCGCTGGCCGCGCTGCGCACCGACTGGCGGGCCGACTTCGTCCGGGTGGCGATGTACGTCCAGGAGGGAGGGTTCGAGACCGACCCGGCCGGCTTCACCCGCCGGGTCGACGAGGCGGTGGAGACCGCCAGCGCGCTCGGCCTCTACGTGGTGGTCGACTTCCACGTGCTGACCCCCGGCGACCCGCTGGTCAACCTGGACCGGGCCCGGTCGTTCTTCGCCGAGGTCGCCGCCCGGCACGCCGCACGGACCAACGTGCTCTGGGAGATCGCCAACGAACCCAACGGGGTCGACTGGGCCACCATCAAGAGCTACGCCGAACAGGTCATCCCGGTGATCCGGGCCGCCGACCCGGACAGCGTGGTGCTGGTCGGCACCCGGGGCTTCTCCTCCCTCGGCGTGTCCGAGGGCGCCGACGAGACCGAGGTGACCGACGACCCGGTCGACGCCGGGAACATCATGTACACCTTCCACTTTTACGCCGCGTCCCACCGGGACCTGCAACGCGAGACGGTGGCCCGGGCCGCCCGGAGCCTGCCGCTGTTCGTCAGCGAGTTCGGCACCCAGACCTTCACCGGCGACGGCCCCAACGACCTGGACAGCGCCACCACCTGGCTGGACCTGCTGCAACGCCTGAAGATCAGCTACTCGATGTGGAGCTACTCCGACGGCCCGGAGAGCAACTCGGTGTTCCGGCAGGGCACGTGCGCCGGCACCGACTTCACCGGCACCGCCGTGCTCACCGAGTCCGGGCGGTTCATCCGCGCCCGGCTGCGGGGCTGACCGGCCGCCGGGTCCGTCAGCCGGTGACGGCGGCACCGACCCGGCGGACCCGGTCGGCGTGGGTCAGCACGTCCACGCTGTCGACGTACTGGTCCACCGCGCCGACCAGCGGCCGGTCCCGCAGCGCCGGGTCGACGATCGCGGCCCGCAGCACGGCCGCCAACCGGGGCGCGTCGAGTACCAGGAAGGGCCGCCCGTGGAAGGGCCGGGCCGCGACGTCGACCGGCCCGGCCAGCCCGGTGTCGTTGGTCCACCCGGCGACCGTCTCCAGCGCCCGCACCAGCCCCGCCTGCCGGTGCGGCCAGTCACCCGGCCCGAGCGCGTCCGCCAGCGCCGCCACCACCGGGCCGGCGTCCGGCAGCGCGGCGAACACGCTGCCGAGCCACTTGTCGTACGGCGGCCAGCGGCGACGGGCCAGCAGGCCCAACCGCATCAGGTCCCGGGCCACCCGGGCGGCCACCAGCCGGCTGCCCAACGCGTCACCCACCTCGGCGCACCGGCCGACCAGATGCTCGGCGTGCCCCACCCGGGTCCACCCGGCAGCCAGCACGTGCCGCCACACGTCGTCCGGATACCAGGCCAGGGCGGCCCGGACCGCGCCGACCGCGCCGTGCAGGCCGTCGTGGAACACCGCACCACCGGTCACCTCGGCCAGCCGCTGCGTCGGCAGGGACAGCCAGTCGGCGATGGTGATCGCGACGGTCGGATCGAACCCGAGCCGGCCCCGCAGCCAGTCCCGCCAGCCGACCACCTCGACGCCGGTGCGGTCCCCGGCGACGTCGGGCACCCCCAGCCGGGCGGTCGGCCAGCCGAGGAACCGGGTCGGCCGGCCCAGGAAGCGGGGCGGCAGGTCGGCCAGCGCCGCCCGTACCGACGCCGCCCCGGCCGGATCGGCCAGGAAGACCTGCGCCCGGGGCCCCCAGTCGTGGTCGGTGGAGCGTTCGGTGTCCAGCCCCAGCAGCTCCGAACCGCCGTCGAACAGCCCGGCGGAGTAGCGCAGGCCCGGCAGGTGCCGTGCCAGCAGCGGCCCGACGACCTCGTCGTGGAAACGCCGACACAGCACCAGACCGGGCACGAACTCCATGCCCGCAGTCTCACCCGGCGGCCACCGGGTCGTCACGCCGGTTTCCCACCGGCATCCGCCCCGGCGGCGGAACCGTCGCCGCCGGTCGGTCGTTGGGCCAGCCGTGGACGCGGGACACCGCGCCGCACGTCGTAGGCCCGGTCCCGGACCGGGCGGAGGGAGGGACCGTGTCGTCGACCCGGCTGGTCGTCATGCTGATCGCGGTCGCCGTGACCGTGCTGCCCGGCACCGCGCCCGCGGACGCCGCGCCGGGATGCCGGCCGGCCGGCCCCGCACCGGCCCACGGGGCGGCGGCGTGCACCGGCCCGCACCGGCCCGGACCCGTCGGGGCGTCCACCGCCGGGCGGGTCACCGTCGACGGCCGTCTCGCCCGGTACAGCTGGCCGGGGGTGTACTTCGAGGGCCGGTTCCGGGGCACCGGGGTCGGGATCGTCCTCGACGACGCGGTCAACGACTACGCCGTCGAAGTCGACGGGGTGACCGTGGCGACCCTGGTCACCCCGGGGCGGACCACGTACCGGGTGACCGGGCTGACCGCCGGGCGGCACACCGTACGCCTGGTCAAGCGCACCGAAAGCCCGACGGCGGCGGGCGCGTTCGGCGACTTCGTCGCCGTCGACGGCGGACGGGTCCTGGCCCCGCCGCCCGCCCGCCACCGGCAGATCGAGTTCATCGGCGACTCGCTGACCGCCGGCTACGGCAACCTGTCGACCGACCGGGAGTGCACCGACGCCGAGGCCACCCGCCGCACCGACGCCGACCTCAGCTTCGGCGCGCTCACCGCCCGCCGGTTGGACGCCGACTACCAGCTCAACGCGTACTCCGGGCTGGGGATGGTACGTAACCACGACGGCGGCAGACCCGACGTCACCTACCGCACGTTCTACCCCCGGTCCCTGCTCGCCGTGGACGGCGACGTCTGGGACCGGCCCGCCAGCTGGCGACCGCAGCTGGTCGTGGTCGGGTTGGGCGCGAACGACTTCGCCACCGACCTGCGCCCCGACGAGGCATGGACGCCGCAGAGCCTGCGCCGCGCCTACCGGGACGCCTACCACCGGTTCCTCGACCGGCTCCGGGTCCGGTACGGCCGGGACACCCTCGTCGTGGTGACCGCACAGCAACTGTGGAACACCACCGCCTTCGCCGAGGCCGCCGCGCAGGTGGTACGGGAACGTCACGACCTGGTCCGCTACTGGTACCTCGACGGCGTCGGCCTGGACTACGGCGGCTGCCGCTGGCACCCGTCCCGCAAGGACCACGAGGTGATCGCCGAGCGGCTCGGCGCGTTCCTGGCCACCGTGCCGCTGCGCTGGTGACCGTGCCGGGCACGGCCGGTGGGCGTCCCCCATGTCGTCGGTGGGGTGTGCCAGGCTGTCGGGCGTGGCAGACCAACAGCCGATCCTGCTGATCGACGCCCCCAGCCTCTACTTCCGGGCCTACTTCGGGGTGCCCGAGTCGGCGGCGCGGACCGACGACGGCCAGCCCGTCAACGCCGTGCGCGGGTTCCTCGACATGCTCGCCCAACTGGTCCGCACCCGCCGGCCCGACCGGATGGTCTGCGCGCTCGACCACGACTGGCGGCCCGCCTGGCGGGTGGAGCTGCTGCCGTCGTACAAGGCGCACCGGGTCGCCCCGGAGGGCGGCGAGGAGGTGCCGGACACCCTATCCCCGCAGGTGCCGGTGATCCTCGACGTGCTGGCCGCGATCGGCATCACCGCCGTCGGCGCGACCGGTTACGAGGCCGACGACGTGCTGGGCACCCTGTCGGTCACCCAGCCCGGCCCGGTGGAGGTGGTCTCCGGCGACCGGGACCTGTTCCAGCTCGTCGACGACGACCGCCGGGTCCGGCTGCTCTACATCGGTCGCGGGGTGGCCAAGCTCGACGACTGCGACGACGCCGCCGTCCGGGCCCGCTACGGGGTCCCCGCCGACCGGTACGCCGACTTCGCCGCCCTGCGCGGCGACCCGAGCGACGGGCTGCCCGGGGTGCCCGGGGTGGGCGAGAAGACGGCCGCCCGGCTGATCGACCGCTACGGCGGCCTGTCCGGCATCCTCGCCGCGCTCGACGACCCCGACTCCGGGTTCGCCCCGGGGCTGCGCGCCAAGCTCGACGGCGCCCGCGACTACCTGGCGGTGGCCCCGAAGGTGGTCCGGGTCGCCACCGACGTCCCGCTGCCGGCGCTGCCGACCGCGCTGCCGGCGGCACCCGCCGACCCCGACCGGCTGCTGGAGTTGGCCCAGCGGTGGAACCTGGCCGGCTCGTGCCGGCGGCTGGTCGACGCCCTCGCCGCGCGACCCTGACCGGCCCCGGCGTCCCGACGCCGGTCAGCGCGGCGGTGGGGCGTCCCGACGGGACGGGAACGGGGTGCCCGGCCGGCCCAGGGTGGTCGAGCGGGCACGCAGGCCCACCGGGTCCGGGGCCGCCTCCGGTTCGACGACCGGCGCGTTGACCTGCCGCGCCTGCAGGTAGGCGGCGGCGGCCCGGTCGTCGTCGGTGGGCGCGGCCAGCAGCGCGTACACCAGCCCCACCACCACGAAGATCACCGCGAGGACGATCGGCACCAGCAGGGTGCTCACCCCCGCGCCGGTGACCTCGCCGCGCTGCCCGTGCAGGTGCACCGACAGGGCGCTCATCCCGGTGAAGTGCATGCCGTTGACCGCCACCCCCATCAGCAGGGCGGAACCGGCGATCGCCAGGCCCCGGCGGACGGTCATCGCCAGCCACAGGGCCACGGTGGCCGCGACGACGGCGATGGCCACCGACAGTGCCACCCGGGTGGCGTCGTAGTTCAGGTCACCGTTGAGCCGCATCGCGGCCATCCCGGTGTAGTGCATGGCCGCGACGCCGATCCCGGTGAACAGGCCACCGCCGAGGACCTTCGCGGCGCTGAGCCGGCCGGTGCCGACGATGGCCAGGCCGATCCCGACGGCGGTGACGGCGATCACCGTGCTGGCGGCGGTGAGCGGCACGTCGTACCGGATGCGGGTGCCGGTGACCGCGAAGCCGAGCATGGCCATGAAGTGCATCGCCCAGATCGCGGTGCCGCCGATCGCCCACGCGGCCAACAGGCCCCACCAGAAACGCTGACCGGAACCGGTGGCGGTACGGATCCGCCCGGCACAGACCAGACCGAGGAACGAACCGAGCACGGACAGCGCGTAACTCAGCGCCGGTGTGATCCACCCGTACTCAAAGTGATTGATCTCCGCCACGGCGGTCTTCCCCCCACTCATTACCGGCGCGTAGGCGACCGCGCCCGAGCAATGATCGGGGAGGCTCCGAGCAGGCGCAACAGCGACCCCCCGGCAATCCGGGGGGTGCCGTCACGGTGACCGTCCGATGCGTCGATTCACCGCCCGACGGTGACCGAAAGTGATGATCAGGCGGAGGTGTAATGGGCGAGTACGCCCCGGTTCACGGCGGCGATCGCCTGCCGAGCGGTGGCCCGCAGCTCCGTCGACGCCCCGCCGGAGTCGGATAGTTGACCGAGCAGGTCGGCGACCTGTCGGGCCCAGCGGACGAAATCCCCGGCGGGCATCTCCCCGTCGAACTGGTGACCACTGGCGAGCACCTTGGCCAGGGTCTCCCCCCGCGCCCACCGGTAGATCGGCCAGGCGAACCCGAGATCCGGCTCCCGGGTGGCGGTCAGCCCCCGCTGCGCCTCGTCGGCCTCGATCCCGCTCCACAACGCGAGCGTCTCGTCGACCGCGTCGGCGACCGGCCCACGCGGCAGCGACGCCCGCTCGTCGACGTCCCGCCGGGCCTCGAACACCACCACCGACACGGCGGCGGCCAGCTCCGCCGGGGACAGGCCGTCCCAGACACCCCGCCGAAGACACTCGGCGACCAGCAGGTCGGCCTCCGTCCAGATCCGGCCGAGCATCCGACCGGCGTCGGTCACCCCGCCGTCGGCGGACAGGTACCCCCGGGCCGTCAGCAGGGCGACGATCCGGTCGAAGGTCCGGGCCAGCGAGCCCGTCCGCCCCGACACCCGCTGCCGCAACTCCTCGGTGTCCTTCTCCAACCGGCGACGCCGCTCCGCCCACCGGGCGTGGTCCTCCCGCTCCGGGCAGGCGTGGCAGGGATGCCGCCGCAACTCGGTACGGAGCTGGCTGAGCCGGTGGTCCTCACCGACGGCCTGCCGGGACCGGCCACCCCGCCGGCCACCGTGCCGGTCCAACCCGGTGCCGCTGACCTCGGCGGCCAGATCCCGCCGGGCGGCCGGCGACCGGTGGTTGAAGTGCTTGGGCACCCGGATGCGGGCGAGCACCTCGGCCGGGGTGGTGAAGTCGCCGGGACTGACCCGACCCGCCCACCGGTCCTGGGTGAGCACCAGCGGCCGGGGCTCACCGAACCCCCCGGTCGCCGGATCGAGGACGACCGCGAGCCCGGCCCGCCGCCCGGACGGCACCCGGATCACGTCACCGATCCGCAACCGCTCCAACGCCGCCACCGCGGCGGCCTTGCGCTGGGTCTGCCCCTGCCGGGCGATGGCCCGTTCCCGGTCGGCGATGGCCACCCGCAGGGCGAAGTACTCGTCGAAGTCACCCTGGTGGCAGGCCGCCTCGGCGCCGTACGCGTCGATGGTCTCGGTGTTGCGCTGCACCTGACGGGCCAGCCCGACCACCGACCGGTCCGCCTGGAACTGGGCGAACGACGACTCCAGCAGCGCGCGCGCCGGCTCGGCGCCCACGCTCCCGACCAGGTTGACCGCCATGTTGTACGACGGCCGGAAGCTCGACCGCAACGGGTAGGTACGGGTGGAGGCCAGGCCCGCCACGTGCCGGGGGTCGGTCTCGGGCGACCACACCACCACGGCATGCCCCTCGACGTCGATGCCCCGTCGACCGGCCCGCCCGGTGAGCTGCGTGTACTCCCCCGGGGTGAGATCGACGTGGGCCTCGCCGTTGAACTTGACCAGCCGCTCCAGCACCACGCAACGGGCCGGCATGTTGATCCCCAACGCCAGGGTCTCGGTGGCGAACACCGCCTTGACCAGGCCCCGGACGAACAACTCCTCGACGACCTCCTTGAACACCGGCAGCATCCCGGCGTGGTGGGCGGCCAGACCACGCTCCAACCCGTCGAGCCACTCCCAGTAGCCCAGCACGGTCAGATCCTCACCGGGGATCGCGGTGACCCGGGACTCCACCACCCGACGGATCTCGGCACGTTCCTCCGCCGAGGTCAGCCGCAGACCGGCCGCGAGGCACTGCTGCACGGCGGCGGCGCAGCCGGCCCGGCTGAAGATGAACAGGATCGCCGGGAGCAGCCCCTCCCGGTCGAGCCGGTCGACGATGTCCGGACGCAGCGGCCCACGCCAGCGCGGACCACGCCGACCGCCGCCGGGACCGGCGCCGCGCCCCTCCCCCAGCTCCAGCCGGCGGGTCTGCTCCCGGGTGTAGCGCAGCAACTCCGGATGCACGTCGTGCTTACGGGCCGCGTCGGCGTCGTGGAACAGGTCGAACATCCGCCGCCCGACCAGCATGTGCTGCCACAACGGCACCGGCCGGTGCTCGCTGACCACCACCGCCGTCTCACCGCGCACGGTGACCAGCCAGTCGGCGAACTCCTCGGCGTTGGAGACCGTCGCCGACAGCGACACCAGGGTCACCGAGGAGGGCAGGTGGATGATCACCTCTTCCCACACCCCGCCCCGGAACCGGTCGGCGAGGTAGTGCACCTCGTCCATCACCACGTACGCCAGGCCGGCCAGGGTGGCCGAGCCGGCGTAGAGCATGTTGCGCAGCACCTCGGTGGTCATCACCACCACCGGGGCGTCCCCGTTGATCGCGTTGTCGCCGGTGAGCAGCCCGACCTGCGCGGCGCCGTAACGCTGCACCAGGTCGTGGTACTTCTGGTTGGACAACGCCTTGATCGGCGTGGTGTAGAAGCACTTGCGCCGGGTGCCGGGCGGCGCGCCCCCGGCCGGCGACGCCGCGCCCGGCGCGCCCCGCAACGCGAGGTGCACGGCGAACTCACCGACCACCGTCTTGCCCGCCCCGGTCGGGGCGCAGACCAGCACCCCGCTGCCCCGTTCCAGCGACTGGCACGCCTCACGCTGGAAGTCGTCGAGGTCGAACCCCAGGTCGAGGGTGAACTCTTCCAGGGCCGGGAACTGGGCGGCCTGGGCAGCCCGGCGACGTGCCTCGGCGTACCGCTCGGCGGGGCTCGACATGTCAGCAAGATTAATCGGTGCCACCGACGCTTACCCGGCAAGGCCGTCCGGCACGACGGTCGGAGCGGGTCGGTAGGGTGCACGACGTGCCGGATCATGCCGAACCGTCCCAGACCCCGAACGGCGTCACGCACGCCACCCGGGCGGGCGCGTCCCGCCATCGCGTGGAGGCGGTGCTCTTCGACTTCCACGGCACCCTCGCCCAGGTCGAACCGGCCCACGACTGGGTGGTCGCCGCCGCGGCGACGTGCGGGGTCGAGCTGGAACGGATGCGGGCCACCGCGCTGGCCGACCGGCTGCTCACCGCCGGCCGGGCCGGCGGCCCGCCGCCCGCCCGGGTACCGCCCCGGCTGGCCGAACTCTGGGCCGACCGGGACCTCTACGAACACGCCCACCGGGCCGCGTACACCGGGCTGGCCGAGACGGTGGACGCCGGGATCGAGGGCTTCGCCGAGGCGCTCTACGAGCGGGTGCTGGCCCCGGACGGCTGGGTGCCCTACCCGGACACCGCGCCGGTGCTCACCGCGCTCCGCGACGCCGGCATCCCGGTGGCGGTGGTCAGCAACATCGGATTCGACATCCGCCCGCTCTTCACCGCCTGGGGCCTGGCCGACCTGGTCGACGCGTACGCGCTGTCGTACGAGGTGGGGCGGTGCAAGCCGGACCCGGGCATCTTCCTGCGCGCCTGCGGGATGCTGCGGGTCGACCCGGAGCGGACCCTGATGGTCGGCGACACCCCGGCCGACGCCGGGGCCGTCGCCGCCGGCTGCGGGGTGCTGGTGCTGCCGGCCGCCGGAGCGGGCCGCCCCAGCGGCCTCGGCACCGTGCTCGACCTGGCCCTGCCCTCCCCGTGACCGGCTCGTCCGGCCGGGCGACGGCGGTCGGGCTGGTGCTCGGCGGGGCGTTGTCGGTGCACTTCGGCTCCGCCGTCGCCGCGCTGCTCTTTCCCCGGGTCGGCGTCCCCGGCACGGTCACCCTGCGGCTGGCCATCGGGGCGGTGCTGATGCTGCTGGTGTGCCGCCCCCGGCTGCGCGGGCACGACCGGGCCGACTGGCTGGCCGTGGGCGCGTTCGGGCTCGCCCTGGCCGGCATGAACTCGGTCTTCTACCAGGCCATCGAACGCATCCCGCTCGGCCCGGCGGTGACCCTGGAGGTGCTCGGGCCGCTCACCCTGTCGGTGCTGACCGCCCGCCGGTGGACGGCCTGGTGCTGGGCGGGCCTCGCGCTGGCCGGGGTGGCGCTGCTCGGCCAGGGCGGCTTCGACCGGCTGGACCCCGTCGGCGTCGGCCTCGCGCTCGCGGCGGGCGCGCTGTGGGCCGCGTACATCGTCTGTTCGGCGCGGGTCGGCGGGCGGTTCCCCCGGGCCGACGGGCTGGCCCTCGCCCTGGCCCTGGCCGCGCTGCTGTCCCTGCCGTTCGGCCTGGCCGACGCCGGGGCGCGGCTGTGGCATCCGGGGGTGCTCGCCCTCGGGGCCGGGCTGGCGCTGCTCGCCTCGGCGCTGCCCTACACGCTGGAACTGCTGGCCCTGCGCCGGCTGGCCACCTCGACGTTCGCCGTGCTGATGAGCCTCGGTCCGGCGCTCGCCGCGCTCGCCGGCTGGCTGATCCTGGGGCAGGATCTGCACCCGGTCGAGGTGCTGGCGATCGGCCTGGTGGTCGTCGCCAGTATCGGTGCGGTCCGGGCCGCCGCCCCGCGTGGGCCGCTCACCGCAGCAGACGCACCGCCCGAGGCACCGCACTGATCCGTACCGGCAGGTCCAGGGACCGCTCCCCGTCGGCGTACGTGGTGATGCCCTCGGCGGCCAGTTCCACGGTGCGGGCCCGGAAGCTGCTCGCCAGCGGATGCGTCACGTGGGTGCCGGCGTAGATGCGCGGTTTGACCCGGATCAGGGTACGCCTGTCGAAGCGGCCGCCGACCACCACGTCCAACAGTCCGTCGGTGAGGTCGGCGGCGGGGCAGATCCGCATCCCGCCCCCGTACCTGGCACCGTTGCCCACCGCCACCAGCACCGCGTCCACCTCGTGTCCGACGCCGTCGAGGCGCAGCGTGTAGCGGCGCGGACGCAACCGGGCCAGCTCGACGAGGATCGCCAGGTCGTACCGGCGGGGGCCGCGCGGCCAGCGCATCCGGTTGGCCCGCTCGTTGACGATCGCGTCGAAGCCGGCGGCGAGGACCGCCCCGTACCAGCGGTCGGTGCCGTCGCCGCCGGTCATCCGGGCCAGGTCGACCGGGCGGGTACGGCCGGCCCGCAGTGCGGCGGCGATCACCGCGACGGCGGCGAGCGGATCGGCCGGGAAACCCGCGTCGGCGGCGAAGTCGTTGCCGGTGCCGACCGGCACCGGGGCGAACGGCACCGCCGTACCGCCGACGGCCTGCAGGGCCCGGTGGACCGTGCCGTCGCCACCGACCGCGACCAACGCGGACGCCCCGGCGGCGACCGCCGCGTGGCAGGCCGCCTCCGCCCCGGCGGGGTCGTGCGCGGTGAGCAGCTCCACCGGGCGGCCGGCGGCGGCGAGCAGGTGGGCGC
>NZ_JACGMO010000098.1:0-29352 GCF_015354745.1 Micromonospora sp. S-DT3-3-22 | reverse complement strand
CGCAGCCGACGGGCCTCGCGCCGCCGGGCGGGGACGCCGCCGCGCCGGCCGACCGGGAGCCGACCGGCCGGCCGCTGCACGCGGTGCCGAACACCGACCTGCTGGTCAGCCAACTGCTCACCCCGCAGGCGTTCCTGCTGCCGATCGGGGTGGCCTTCGTGGTGGCGCAGTTCCTCTCCGAGGGCTCCTGGTCGTTCATCGCGGTGGCCAGCACCCTGACCGCGATGGCCGGCGTGCTGCTGCAACCGGTCCGCCGGGTCCTCGACGACTGGAACTTCCGGCTGGCCCGCGAGGCCGACCGGCTACGCATCCACAACGGCCTGCTGGAGACCCGGGTGCAGACCGTGCCGCTGGAGCGGGTGCAGACCGTCGGGGTGACCTGGCCGCTGCTCTGGCGGATGAAGGGGTGGTTGCGGCTGCGGCTGGAGGTCGCCGGCTACTCCGGCGGCGAGGCCGACGACCGCAACCGGCCCGACCGGCTGCTTCCCGTCGGTGACCTCGCCGTCGGGGCGGCGATCGTCGACGAGGTGCTGCCCGGGGTGGCGCTGACCGCGCTGCCGCTGACCCCGCCGCCGGGCCGGGCCCGCTGGTTGCGCCCGCTCAGCGCCCGGGTGCTCGGCGCGGGGCTGCACGAGCGGGTCTTCGCCGTCCGCTCCGGCCTGCTCACCCGGCAGTTGACGCTGGTGCCGTACGCCCGGATGCAGAGCGTCCGGGTGGTGCAGGGGCCGGCGCAGCGCCGGCTGCGGCTGGCCACCGTGCACGTCGACACGGCCGGCGGGTCGGGGGCCGCCGCGCACGACCGTGACCTGGCGCAGGCGTGGGCGCTCGCTGCGGAACTGACCGCGCGGGCGCACGCCGCCCGCCGCGCCCGCTGATCAGCGTCCGGCGCTGCCCCCCGGGGTGGCGGTGACCGGGGTGGGGGCGGACCCGCCGGGCGACGGATCGTCGGCGGGGGCACCGCGCCGGGCGCGGTGGGCCCGCCACGCCCGCTCGGCCAGCCCGACGACCAGGAACGTCATCCCCACGTACGCCCAGCCGACCAGGACGTCGATGACGTAGTGCTCGCCGCTGTAGACCAGCGTGAAGGTCATCGCCAGCGGATAGGCAAGCAGCAGCGGCCACCACCGGCGACGGGCCGAACGCAGGAAGAACAGCACCACGAACAGCGCCCAGGCGGTGTGCAGCGACGGCATCGCGGCGACCGGGTTGGAGGCGATCTGCCCGGCGTTGAGCAGGTTGCCCGCGCCGTGCATGCCGAACTCCCTCCACCCCCGGGTGGAGATCCGGGCGACCTCGCTCAGCAGGCCGTTCTGCGCCGCCCACCACGGCGGCGCGGCCGGGTAGGCGAAGTAGGTGACCAGGCCCGCGGCGCACAGGAAACCCCAGCGCCGCATGTACGCCCCCCAGCGCTCGCGGCTGCGCAGCCAGAGCACGGCGGCGGCGGCCAGCGTCACCACGAAGTGGGAGAAGTAGACCCAGCTCACCAGCACGTCCCACCAGCGCACGTCGGGCTGGTAGAGGTGCTGCTGGAGCCAGACCGTCGGCACCTCGCCCCCGGTCGCCCAGCCGAACATCACCCGGTCGGCGACGATCAGCTCGTAGGCGTGCGGGGTGCGGCCGTTGTCGGCGAATCCCCGGGACAGGTTGTAGACGGCGAGCAGCAGCACCACCGGGATCCAGTCCCGGGCGAACCGCAGGTGACTGCGCCACGGCCGGCCCCAGTTCCAGGCGACGGTACCCGCCCAGATCCACAGGAAGGCGTACGCCGGGTCGGTCGGCAGGCCGATGGCCAGCCAGGTCACGACGAAGGCGACGGCCCAGACGGACATCGCTGTCACCCGCCGTCGCCCGCCGACGGACGGGTCGGGGGTGTCGGTCGGGACGGGGGGCGGGGGCTCAGTCACAACGGCCATCGCGGTCAAGGTTAACGGTGGGCGACGCATCGACCACCGCCGACCACCGGTGCGCCGACGGGCGGGTGTCCCGGCCGGCCCGTCGTCCGGCCGGCCCCGGTGACCCCCCACTAGGCTGAGCGCATGCAGGAACAACCGGACGACCCGTTCCCGCCGGGGCTGACCGCCCGGGTCGAGCTGACCGTCACCGACGCCGACACCGCGGCGGCCGTCGGCTCCGGTGACGTGCCGGTGCTGGCCACCCCCCGGGTGCTCGCCCTCGCCGAGGCCGCCACGGTGGCCGCGACGGCCCCCGCGATGCCCGCCGGGAGCACCACGGTCGGGGTCCGGGTCGAGCTGGCGCACCTGGCCGCCACCCCCGTCGGGCGGACCGTGGTGGCCGACGCCCGGCTGGTCGGTGCCGACGGCCGGCGGCTGCTGTTCGAGGTGACGGTGACCGACGGCGGCACCACCGTGGCCTCGGGCCGGGTGGAACGGGCCCTGGTCGACCGGCGGCGTTTCGTCGAACGGGCGGTGCGGGCGTCGTGACGTTCCGGTTCACGGCGGTCGCCGACGGGGTCCACGTGCTGCGCGAGCCGCTGCTCGACGTCAACGTCACGCTGGTGGTCGGTGACGGCGCGGCGCTGCTGGTGGACACCCTGTCCACCGCCGGGCAGGCCGCCGCGCTGGCGGACGCCGCGCGGGCGGTCACCCCGTACCCGTGGACGCTGGTCAACACCCACCACCACTTCGACCACTGTTTCGGCAACGCGACGCTCGCCGCCGACCCGCCCCGCCCGGTGTACGCCCACGAGGTGGCCGCCGCCGCCCTGCGCGACCGGCCCGACGGGCTGCGCCGGGCGGCGTACGAGGAGATGCGGGCGGCCCAGCCGGCGCTCGCCGCCGAACTGGCCGAAACGACCCTGCTGGCCCCGACCCACACCGTGCACACCGAGACGGTGCTGGACGTCGGGGGCCGGCGGGTGGTGCTGCGGCACCCGGGGCACGGGCACACCGACGCGGATCTGGTGGTGTACGTGCCGGACGCCGACGTGCTGGTCGCCGGGGATCTGGTGGAGCAGTCCGGGCCGCCGGCGTTCGAGGAGTCGTACCCGTTGCAGTGGCCGGACGCGGTGGCCGACCTGCTGCGGATGGCCACACCCGGCACGGTGGTCGTGCCGGGTCACGGCACGCCGGTGGACGTGGAGTTCGTCCGGGCCCAGCACGCCCGGCTGGTGGAGCTGGCCTGGCTGATCCGGGCCGCGCACACGGGCGGGGCCCCGCCGGAGCGGGTGGCCGCCGACTCCCCGTTCGGCGCCCGTCCCGGTCTCGTCGCCGCCCGCCGGGGCTACCGGGAACTCGACGGCACGCCCTGACGCCCGCAGGCGGCCCGGACGGGCTTGCACCCGGGTCGCGCACGACCGGTCGACCCGGGCGGCCCCGGCGACCGGGGCGCTCAGTCGGCGAAGCGGCGGCGTACCGCGTCCCGGGTGGGCATGGCGACCGCGCCGCCGGGCGACTCGCAGACCAGGCCGGCGACCCGCAGCGCGAACGCGACCCGTTGGTGCCAGTCGGCCGGTGTGCCCGGCTCGCCGTCGGCCAGCAGTTCGGCGACGAGCGCGGCCATCACCGAGTCGCCCGCGCCGGTGGCGTCCACCGCGTGCACCGTCGGGGCGGGCACCCGGACCGGATCGGGGCCGGCGGCGACCAGCGCGCCGTCCGCGCCGAGGGTCACCACCACCGTGCCCGCGCCCAGCTCCCGCAGGTACGCCGCGACCCCCTCGACCGGCTCGTCGGGCCAGAGCAGGGCGGCGTCGGCCCCGCTGAGCTTCACCAGGTGCGCCCCGGCGGCGAACTCCACCACCACCTGGCGCAGGCCGGCCAGCTCCGCCGGGCCGGCCAACAGCCGGGGCCGGACGTTGGGGTCGAAGACCCGCAGGCCGGGCGCGAGCGACCAGGCCCGCCGGGCGGCGGCGAGCGTCGGTGGGCGCAGCAGCACGATCGAGCCGCAGTAGAGCACGTCCGCGCCCTCGACCAGCGTCACGTCCAGGTCATCGGCGGCGAGCAGGCCGTACGACGGCGGTTCGCCGTAGAACCGGAAGTCCGGCTCCGCCCCGGTGTGGGTGGTGACCGCCAGGGTGGTGGGGGCGGGCACGGTGACCGCACCGGCCAGCCCGACCCCGGCGTCGGCCAGGAAGGCGCGGATGCGGTCGGCGAGCACGTCGTCGCCGAGGGAGCCGACGAACTCGGCGGTGCCGCCGAGCCGGGCCACCCCGACGGCGACGTTGAGCGGGCCGCCGCCGATCGCCTGCCGGAACACCGGCCCGCCCCCGCACTCGGCGTCCAGCAGGTCGATAAGCGCCTCGCCGAGCACCACCGCGTATCCCATGTCGCCTCCCGGCGCCTCGTCGTCCGACTACCAGGCTGGCACAACGGCCCACGCCGATCGGGGCCGGCCGGGCACCCCGGCCACATCCATCGAGCAGCGGCTATTGCAGGGTTCGTCCGGACGTGATGGTATTGAGGTGCCGGGCCGGCGCGGAGGGCTGCCGCACCCGTCCGGTGATCAGCTGGGGCTCGACGCGAGAGGCACCGGTCCGTGGGCACGGACCGTCGACGGCACGCGCCTGTCGGCCCCGCGGGGCCACCGGCCCGAGCCGCGATCGACGCATCCCCCACCCTCGTGCGGGGCGGGCGCGCTCGCGCCACCCCGCAGATCAGGAGAAGCTCGTGCTCCGTTCCCGTACGGCCGCGTTGTTCACCGCGGCCGCCACCCTCGCCTTCGGGGCCGTGGCCCTGACGGTGCAGGCCGAACCGGCCGCCGCGCACGGCACGCCGATCGTCCCCGGCAGCCGGACGTACCTGTGCTGGCAGGACGGTCTGACCACCACCGGCGAGATCAGGCCGAACAACCCGGCCTGCTCCGCCGCGGTCGCCCAGAGCGGCACCAACTCCCTCTACAACTGGTTCAGCGTGCTCCGCTCGGACGCCGGTGGCCGCACCGTCGGGTTCATCCCCGACGGCAAGCTGTGCAGCGGCGGCAACACCGGTTTCGCCGGGTACGACCTGGCCCGTACCGACTGGCCGCTGACCCACCTGACGTCCGGCGCGCGGCTGGACTTCAAGTACAGCAACTGGGCCCACCACCCGGGCACCTTCTACTTCTACGTGACGAAGGACAGCTGGAGCCCGACCCGGCCGCTGGCCTGGAGCGACCTGGAGGAGCCGTTCCTCACGGTGACCAACCCGCCCCAGCGGGGCGCGTCGGGCACCAACGACGGGCACTACTACTTCAGCGGGAACCTGCCGTCGGGCAAGTCCGGCCGGCACATCATCTACTCCCGCTGGGTACGCTCGGACAGCCAGGAGAACTTCTTCGGCTGCTCGGACGTCACCTTCGACGGTGGCAACGGTCAGGTGACCGGGGTCGGCAGCGGCAACAACCCGACCACGCCTCCGCCGACCACCACGCCCCCGCCGACCACCCCGCCGCCGACCACCACCCCGCCGCCGCCGACCACCACGCCGCCGCCGCCGACCACGACCCCGCCGCCGGGCAACAGCGACTGCATGGCGGTCTACAAGGTGGTCAGCGCCTGGTCCGGCGGGTTCCAGGGTGAGGTCACCATCATGAACCACAGCACCCGCACCTACGGGGGCTGGGCGGCGAGCTGGACCTGGCCCAACGGGCAGGTGATCTCGCAGGTCTGGAACGGCTCGCTGAGCACCAGCGGGTCGACGGTGACCGTCACCAACGCCGCGTACAACGGCTCGATCGCGCCGGAGAAGACGACCACGTTCGGCTTCACGGCCAGCAGCACCGGCACCAACGGGCTGCCGACGGTCTCCTGCTCCGGCCGGTGACCCGACGCTGAACGCGCACACACCGGAGGCCCCCACCCGATCGGGTGGGGGCCTCCGGCCCGTCCGGGGCCCGGTGTCCGCCGCGACGTGCCGACGGGTACCGGGCCGGGGGGTCAGCGGACCATGCTGCCGACCACCGGCTTGGTGAGCAGCGCCGACTGGTTGCGCTGGATGCCCGGGTCGAGGGTCTTGGCCACGAAGATGGCGTGCCAGATGCAGAAGATCAGCACCGTCCACACCTTGCGGGAGTTGTCCGCCTCCTCGCGCTTGTGCTCCTCCAGCAGCCGCATCGCGTACGACAGGTCGATCAGGTCGCCGGCGCCGGAGGTGGACAGCACGTGCCGGGCCCACTCGTACATCTCGCCGCGCAGCCAGACCCGGGTGGGGGTGGGGAAGCCCAGCTTCCTGCGGTTGACGATGGCCGGCGGCACGACGCCCTGCAACGCCTGGCGCATGGCGTACTTGGTGGCGTCGGAGCGGGGCGGCAGCTTCAGGTCGACCGGGATGGTGGACGCCACGTCGAACACCATCCGGTCCAGGAACGGCACCCGGACCTCCAGCGAGTGCGACATCGAGATCCGGTCCGCCTTGACCAGGATGTCGCCGCGCAGCCAGGTGTAGAGGTCGACGTACTGCATCTTGGTGACGTCGTCGAGTTCGGTGCACTCGGCGTAGATCGGGGCGGTGACGTCGGTGTAGCGCACCGACGGGTCGTAGCGGCGCAGCAGGTGCCGCTTCTCCTCCTCGGTGAACATCCGGGCGTTGCCGTAGTAGCGCTGCTCGATCGGGGTGGTGCCGCGCTCCAGGAAGCTCTTGCCCTTGACCCCCTGCGGGATCGCCTTGGAGACCGCCCGCAGGCCCTTCTGCACCCCGCCGGGCAGGCCGTTGACGGTGCCGAGGGAGAGCGGCTCGCGGTAGATGGTGTAGCCGCCGAAGAACTCGTCGGCCCCCTCGCCGGAGAGCACCACCGTGACGTGCTCGGCGGCCTTCTTGGCCACGAAGTAGAGCGGGACCAGCGCCGGGTCGGCCACCGGGTCGTCCAGGTGCCAGACGATCTTCGGCAGCGCCTCGATCATGTCCTGCGGCCCGATCTTGGTGGCGATGGTGGTCACGTCGAGGTGCCGGGCCGAGTCCTGCGCCACGTCGATCTCGGAGTAGCCGGGCACGTCGTAGCCGACGGTGAAGGTGAGGATGTTGGGGTTGAACTCGCGGGCCAGGGCCACCACGGCGGTGGAGTCGATGCCGCTGGACAGGAACGAGCCGACCGGCACGTCGGAGCGCATGTGCATCCGGACGCTCTCCCGCAGCGTCTCCCGGATCTCGTGGTAGAGCCGCTGCTCGTCGGCGACCGGGGCGGGCCGGAACACCGGCCGGTACCAGCGCCGCACGTCCAGCCGGCCCCCCGGCGACCAGGTCAGGTACTCCCCGGAGCCGATCCGGCTGATGCCCTGGTGCAGGGTGCCGGGCTCGGGGACGTACTGGAGGGTCAGGTAGTGGCTGAGGTTGGCGGTGTCGATGCCGGCGTCGCCCTGGTAGTAGGAGTGCGCGAAGGGCAGCAGCGCCTTCTTCTCGGAGGCGAGGTAGAGCCCGTCGGCGGTCTCCAGGTAGTGCAGCGGCTTGATGCCGAAGTAGTCCCGCGCGCCGAACGCCCGGCGCTCCTGCCGGTCCCAGATGACGAAGGCGAACATGCCGCGCAGCCGGGTGAGCACCTGCTCGCCCCAGTAGTGGTAGCCGGCGACGATCACCTCGCCGTCCCCGGCGGTGGCGAACTGGGCGCCGAAGGTGCGGATCAGCTCCTCGCGCAGCTCGATGTAGTTGTAGATCTCGCCGTTGAAGGTCAGCAGGTAGCGACCGTTGGCGTAGGGCAGCGGCTCGTGGCTGGACGCCACGTCGATGATGGCCAGCCGCTTGTGGGCGAACACCCCGTCCGCGTAGTGGCCGGTGGCGTCACCGACCACCTCGACCCCTGTCTCGTCCGGTCCGCGGTGGTGCAGGCATTCCAACGCCCCCGCGATGTTGTCGCGGTGGGCGGCGGCGTTGCCGTTCGCGCTGAAGAAGGCCAGGAGTCCGCACATGGCCGACATCTTTCCACGCGGCGCAATCCGCCCGCGCGGCACCGCAGGCTCTGTCCCCCTCCCCACGGCACGATCCGCCGCGCCCGGCCGGGCCCGGACCGCGTCGGGCCAACGGGACGGTCCCGGGCCGGGCGGGGCGTCGGGTGCGGGACCGCAGGCACCCCGCCGGGGCGGAGCCGGAGTACCGTCTGGACGAGCGACGAGGCGAAGGGAGCCGACATGGCCGAGGAACGGACGGACGGCAAGCCGGCGGACGGCACCGAATCGCACGATCCGGACTTTCCGGAGGCGTTCCTGTCCTTCATGCGGCAGGGCTGGCGGGACACCAGCCTGCCGGTCGGTCCCCGGCCGGAGGTCCCGCACCACGCCAAGCGGCGGGCCGACCTGTCCGCGGCCTTTCCGGGCGAGACGCTGGTCATCCCCACCGGCACCGAGAAGGTACGCGCCAACGACACCGACCACCCGTTCCGGCCGGGCAGCGATTTCGCCTACCTGACCGGCGACCACGAACCGGACAGCGTCCTGGTCCTGCGGCCCAACGGCTCGGGGCACGACGCGACGCTGTACATGCGTCCCCGGTCCTCGCGGGAGACCGACGAGTTCTTCCGCAGCCGGCACGGCGAGCTGTGGGTGGGCCGCCGGCACACCCTGGCCGAGAAGTCCACCGAGCTGGGCCTGGCCACCGAGGACCTGTCCGCGCTGGACGGGGCGCTGGCCCGGATGGCGCCGGGGCGGACCCGGGTGCTGCGCGGCTTCGACAAGCGGGTCGACGCGGCGGTGCGGCCGTGGGACGGCCCCCGCGAGGAGGGGCAGCCGGGCCGCGACCGGGAGCTGGCGATCGCGATCGCCGAGCTGAAGCTGGTCAAGGACGAGTGGGAGGTGGCCCAGCTCCAGGAGGCGGTCGACGCCACCGTACGCGGCTTCGAGGACGTGGCCCGGGCGCTGCCGGCCGACCGGGGCGTCTCCGAGCGGCTGTTGGAGGGGATCTTCGCGCTGCGGGCCCGGCACGACGGCAACGACGTGGGCTACGGCTCGATCGTCGGCGCGGGCGAGCACGCGACGATCCTGCACTGGGTGCACAACCATGGCGCGACCCGCCCGGGTGAGCTGCTGCTGATGGACATGGGCGTGGAGAACCGCAACCTCTACACCGCCGACGTGACCCGGGTGCTGCCGGTCGACGGCCGGTTCACCCCGCTGCAACGCCAGGTCTACGACGCGGTGTACGCCGCGCAGCAGGCCGGTATCGACGCGATCCGCCCGGGTGTCGGCTTCCGTGACGTGCACCTGACCTCGATGCGGGTGCTCGCCGAGGCGTTGAAGGATCTCGGCCTGCTCCCGGTGAGCGTCGACGAGGCGATGGACCCGGCCTCCACGGTCTACCGGCGGTGGACCCTGCACGGCACCAGCCACATGCTCGGCATCGACGTGCACGACTGCGCGAACGCCCGCAAGGAGAAGTACCGCGACGGCCGGCTCGGTGAGGGGTACGTGCTCACCGTCGAGCCGGGCCTGTACTTCCAGCCGGAGGACGAGCTGGTCCCCGAGGAACTGCGCGGCATCGGTGTCCGGATCGAGGACGACATCCTGGTCACCGCGACCGGCTCGGTGAACCTGTCGGCGGGTCTGCCCCGCCGCTCGGACGAGGTGGAGACCTGGCTGGCCGAGC
Source organism: Micromonospora sp. S-DT3-3-22 (assembly GCF_015354745.1). Lineage (NCBI taxonomy): Bacteria > Bacillati > Actinomycetota > Actinomycetes > Micromonosporales > Micromonosporaceae > Micromonospora > Micromonospora sp. S-DT3-3-22. Next base: position 19,852 of record NZ_JACGMO010000098.1, on the reverse strand, counting down.
AGCGTGAGGCGGGTCCCCGCCTGCCGGGCTGACCCCCGCACCCACCGCGACGGCCCCGCCGTCGGACGCGTCCCGCCCCCGGCGGACGCCTCCGGCGGCGGGGCCGTCGTCGTTCCTGCCACTGCACCGGCGCTCCCGCACGGATCACACCACGGAGGGCCTGCTCGTCCCCAGGGTCACCGACCGCCGGAACGTGTAAATAAGGCGGGCTTTCTTCGGGTTTGACCTCATAGCGAGGAACCTTCTCATACCGTGGGTTTCGGGAGCTACAACCGATTTGTAGCAGGGGACGTCCGCTCAGGCGCGGCGACCCTGTCTGGTACGAGGAGAGGGCAGAGAGCTCCGATGTCCAACTACCTAACGAACAACGAAGCCTCCGCGCGGGCGACGGGGAGCAGGAGCCGTCGCAAGCTCTGGCTCGCCAGTGGCGTCGCCGGGTTGACAGGTGTGGTCAGTCTCGCCGCGGTGGGTGTCGCCGGCAGCGCCGGGGCGGTCGGGGTGAGCGGACTGAAGTGGAACACCACTCAGCAGGTCACCAAGGACGGCGATCAGGGCCGCGGCGACGAGGGTCGTGGCGACGAGGGTCCGGACCGTGGCGGCAAGGACGACCGCGACGGTAAGGACCGCGAGCGGGGGAAGGAGGTGCCCTGCGACACCGACCGGCTCATCCAGGCCATCGTCTTCGCCAACAGCCGCGACGGCGGTGTGCTGGACCTGGCCAAGGGCTGCACCTACAACCTGACCCGCAACCAGGACGGCAACGGCCTGCCGGTGATCACCCAGGACATCACCCTGCGGGGTGAGCACACCACTATCACCCGGGACGCCACCGCCGACTACTTCCGGATCCTCAACGTGGGTCCCGGCGGTCACCTGAGCCTCAAGGGCCTGACCATCAAGGGTGGGCAGACCATCGAGGCGTTGCAGCCGGTCGCCCCGGCAGCGGTGTGGGGGGCCTACTCGGACTCCCAGGCGATCGCCGCCCAGGTCACGGCCGGCACCCCGCTGGCCCAGGCGCTCGCCGCCCGCAAGGCGAACCCGAAGGCCGGCCTGAAGGCCGCGCCGAAGGCCGCCCGCAAGGCCGCGGTGCAGGCCGCGCCGAAGGCGAAGGCCAAGCCGGGGACGGTCACCACGCTGGTCGAGGAGCCGGGCGTCAACGACGGCGCCGGAATCCTGGTGCAGCCGGGTGGCACCGCCAACCTGTTCGACACCTCGGTCGTGCTGAACCAGTCCGGCGGCAACGGCGGCGGGCTGGCCAACTTCGGCACCACGTCGCTGCGGCACACCGAGGTCGCCCACAACACCGCCTTCTTCTTCGGCGGGGGCATCTTCAACGCCGGCCTGCTCCAGGTCGACGAGTCCACGATCACCGACAACACCGCCATCGTCGGTGGTGGCGGTGTCTCCAACGGCGCCGCGGAGATCTTCACCGAGGACGTCGACGGCGGCACCGTCCTGATCGAGAAGTCCAAGATCACCGACAACGAGACGCTCGGCTTCGGCGGTGGCGTGCTCGACATCGGCGGCAACACCACCGTGCGCTACACCGAACTGCTGTCGAACACCGCGGTGCTCGCCGGTGGCGGTCTCGCGGTGGCGGACGCCCAGGTCAACGTGGACCACTCGACGGTGGCCAAGAACAGCACCGCGGGCGTCGGCGGCGGCGTGGCCGTCGCGTTCGACAGCGCGGTCACCATCGAGAAGAGCCACCTCAAGGAGAACACCGCCGGCTTCTTCGGCGGCGGGCTGTTCAACGCGGACAGCGTCACCACGGTGCGCGAGTCCGAGGTCGTCGCCAACCGGGCCCTCGGTCCGATCGGCGTCGGCGGCGGCATCTTCAACATCTTCGGCGAGGTCAACCTCAGCCGGACGAAGGTCGCCAACAACTTCGCCACCCTCGCCCCCGGCGGTGTGTTCACCTTCGAGGGCGTGGTGAACGTGGACGACAAGTCCGCGATCGTCGCGAACCGTCCGACCAACTGCCTGGCCATCCCGGGCGACACCATCCCGAACTGCTTCGGCTGAGCACCCTCGGGTGACGTGCGGCCGGTGACGGCGGCACACCGGGCAGGACACGCACCGGCCCCCCTCCGCGACACGCGGAGGGGGGCCGGTCGTCGCCCGCGTCAGCGCCGCACGAAGACCGCCACGCTGCGCGCCGGCACGGTGAAGGTGCCCGCCGCCCGGTCGAACGAGGCGGTCCGCAGCACCGGGTCGGCCGAGCCGGCCAGCACCGGGTGCAGGGTGGTGTCGGTGCCCCGCAGCCCGGCCACCGTCTGCTTCGCCGTCGACGGGGTGGCGTTGAAGACCACGGTCACCGACGTCCACCGGCCACCGAGCCCCCGGGCGTCGAGGGTCATGGTGAGCACCCCCGGGGTCTCCTTCGCCCCGGACAGCGGGAACGCGACCCGCTGCTGCACCTGCTCGGCGGTGGTCAGCCCGAACACCGGCGAGGACCGCCGGATCTCCAGCAGCTCCGCGTAGCGGGCGTCGGCCAGGTCGATCGCGGCGCACCCCGGCACCAGGGCCGGATCGGCGAGCAGCGGTTTGGCGTACGGCCACTTGTCCTGGTTGTCGGCGGCCGGTGGCAGCCCGGCACCGAACCCGTTGCCCCGGGCGCAGTCCCAGCGGATCTGGTTGAACCAGTCACCGGAGTTGTAGGAGTTGCGGTCCAGCGACTTCGACCGCAGCCGCTCGGAGCCGGCCGCCACGAACCCGGTGCCCTGCCCGAGGGCGGTGGTCGCCAGGGCCAGCACCTGCATCCGGGCCCGGTCCGTCGCCGAGGTGCCGGTCGGCAGCTTGTACGCCAGCGCGTCGTACAGGATCTCGTTGTCGTGCGCGTCGACGTAGGTGACCGCCTCGCCCGGGGCGGCGGTGTAGCCGGCCGGGGAGCCGTTGTAGTCCACCTGCGCCCCGGTGACCTCCCGGCCGGCGGAGTCGGTGAACCGGTAGCCGCGCAGGTTTCCGGTCAACCCCACCTTGATCAGGTCCTGCTGGTGCAGCAGCCGGGTCTTCTGCTCGGCGGCGGTGCCGTTGGCGTCGTCACCGTTGGGATCGGTGTAGAGGCCGGAGGCGAAGCCCTGCACGCGCGGGTTGGCGTCGAACGGGCCGCCGCCGCGGACCGCGTCGCGGAGCCGGTCGTTGAAGGTGCCGATCCCGGTGCCGGCCATGTTGGCCTGGGTGGCCTGCACGAACCGGGCGTCGTCGGCGACCTCGCCGAAGTTCCAGCCCTCGCCGTAGAGCAGGATCTTCTTTCCGTCGACGCCGTCCCGGGCGAGGGTCAGCCGGTCGAGCGCGGCCCGGACGGCCAGGATGTTCGCCTTCGGGTGGTGGCCCATCAGGTCGAACCGGAAGCCGTCCACCTTGTACTGCCTGGCCCAGGTGACCAGCGAGTCGACCACCAGCTTGCCCATCATGGCGTGCTCGGGGGCGGTGTTGGCGCAGCAGGTCGAGTTGGCGACGGTGCCGTCGTCGAGCAGCCGGTGGTAGTAGCCGGGCACCACCTGGTCCAGCACCGACTTCGCGTCGGTGCCGGCGGCGGAGGTGTGGTTGTAGACCACGTCCAGCACCACCCGCAGGCCGGCGCCGTTGATCCCGGCGACCATCCGGCGGAACTCGGCGGTCCGCCGCGCCCCGTCCGGGTCGACGGCGTAGCCGCCCTCGGGGACGGTGTAGTGCAGCGGGTCGTACCCCCAGTTGTAGCCGTCGGTGTCGGCGACCGCCGCGACGCACGCCTGTTGCCGGTCGGAGTCCGGGGGCAGCGCCGCCAGGTCGCAGTCGGGCTGCCGCTGGTCGGCCCGCTTCTCGGGGATGGTGGCGAAGTCGAACACCGGCAGCAGGTGCAGGTAGTTGACCCCGGCGTCGCCGAGCGCCCTCAGGTGCCGCATCCCGGCCGTGTCCGGGTCGGTGAAGGCCAGGTAGGTGCCCCGCCGGGCGGCCGGCACGGTGTCGTCGGCGATGGAGAAGTCGCGCACCGACAGTTCGGAGATCTGCGCCTTCGACGCGGGCGGCGCGGCCGGCTTGCGCAGCCCCGACCAGCCGGCCGGGGCGAGCGCCGGATCGGTCAGGTCGACGATCTGGCTGTGCGTGGAGTCCGCCGCGAGCGCCACCGAGTAGGGGTCGGTGACCGACGCGGTGACGATCTTCTGGGCGGCCGGCTGCCATGCCTGCACCCGGTAGCGGTAGTACCGGCCGGTCCAGTCGCGGCTGCCGCGTACCGACCAGACGCCGGTGCGGTCGTCGCGGCGCATCGCCACCGTGCGCGGCGACGCCGCCGGGGTGTCGGACAGTTCGAGGGTGACCGTGCGGGCGGTGGGTGCCCAGACCGCGAGGGTGGGCACCCGGCCGGCGAAGCTGACCCCGAGCGTCGCGTCGGTGGCGGCCCGGTAGACGTCGTCGAGCACGCCGGGGATCTGCACCCCGGTCGCGCGCAGCAGCGCGCCCCGGGCGTCCCGTTCGGTCACCACGAGCTGTCCGCGCAACGCCGCCGGCACCTTCGCCAGGTCGGCCCGGTCGAGCCGGAACGCCTGGTGGGCCCACAGGTGCGGGAAGGCCGCCCGCTGGGCCTCGGTGAGCCCGTTGCGCTGCGCCCGCAACGGCAGCGAGGTGTACGTCCCGGACAGCTCGCCGTCGACCACGCCCAGCCCACCCGCCGGGGCGGCCACCAGGGCGTACGACCTGCCGTCGGTCGGGCCGACGGCCCAGGTGAGGGTGGACCGGTCGATCCACTGCGCCTGCTGTTTCGTGATGTCGAGATCCTTCGCCGTCCCGGTGGCGGTGGCGGGGAGCAGCCGGCCGGGCACCCCGCCCAGCAGCCAGACCTCGTGGCCGACCCCGGTGAGGTCGAGCCGCTGGTCGTCGGGCTGATCCTTGGTGTCGCCCCGGTGGATGATGTAACTGAGCCCGGTCGCGCCGGCCGCCAGCGGCACCCGGAACAGCGCGCCGAAGGCATCGATCCGCTCGGGCAGCAGCGGGCTCGACCAGTCGGTCGGGGTGGCCGCCCCGTCCCACAGGTGCAGGCCCCAGCCGGCGTAGTCGTTGTCGGCCTTGCGCCAGTGGATGATCGCGGTGTTCGGGTCGACGGGCGGGTCGGGTTCGCCGGTGGCGGCCTGCCGGGTGGGATAGAGCGCCGGGTCGCCCTGCTTGACCCACACCTCGCCGGTGGTGGTCACGTCGATGGTGCGGTCGTTGGCGACGTCCTTGGTGCCCGCCTTGTCGACCACGAGGAACCCGACGGACTTGGCCCCGGGCTTGAGCTTCACCCAGGCGAACCGGCCGTACGAGTCCTCCCCGGCGAACGGCTGCCCGGCGGGCCACTGCGTGACGTACGCCGGGTCGAGGTCACCCCAGGCGTAGAGCCCCCAGTCGGCGTAGTCCCCGGCGGGACGCTGGTAGTGCACCACCACCCAGTCCCGGGACGCGCCCTGCGCCGGGGTACCGACCACCCCGGTCGACCGGGTGGCGGCGGTGCGGCCCTTCCCGTCGCGGACGACCGCCTTGTACTCCACCCGGGTGCCCCCGGCGAGCCCGGTCAGGTCGTGGTGCACGGTGTACGGCGCGGTGTGCGCGCTGCCCAGCAGGGTCCACCTGCCACCCGCGACCCGGGCGGCGACGGTGACGGTGGCCAGCGGGTCGCCTGTCACCTGCGCGGTGACGGCGGCCCGGGTGGCGACCGGGTCGGTGCCCGGCTCGGTGAGGGTGACGGCCGGCCTGGCGGTGGGCTGCGGCACGGGCCGGCCGGCCCGGAGCACCACGGCCGCCCCGGCGGGCACGGTCAGGCTCAGCTTTGCGTCGGTGCCGGCGGTCGGGGTGGCCGTGCCGCCGTAGATGCCGGTGAAGGTGGTGCCGGGCGACCAGGTGTCCACGGTGACAGTCTGCGGGGTGCCGGCGTTGTTCACCGCGACGAGGTACTCGGTGCGGTCGGCCGGGGAGATCCGGGAGAAGGCGAAGACGCCGGGCCCGTCGGCGGCGTACCGGGTGACCTGCACGCCGTCGCGCAGGCCGGGGTGGGCGGCCCGCAGCCGGCCCAGCTCGGCGATGGTGCGGTAGAGCGGGTGGGTGGTGTCGTACCGGTCGCTGGCGTGGGTGCGGGTGGTGCCGATCAGGTCGTCGTCGAGGTACTCCGCCGTGCGGGTGGCGAACATGTCCTGCCGGGCGTCCTTGTCCCCGCCGGGGCCGGTGAAGCCCTGCTCGTCGCCGGAGTAGACGACCGGCTGCCCCCGGGTGAGGAACATCAGCTGGTGGGCGAGCCGGTCCCGCTGGAGTTGCCGGGCGTCGTCCCCACCGGCGGCGGCGATGAACGAGCCGATCCGGCCCATGTCGTGGTTGCCGAGGAAGGTGGTCAGCCGGCTGGCGTCGGTGTCCCGCGCGGCGTACAGCGAATCCTTGGCGTAGACGTCGGCGAGCGCCTTCGCCGAACCGTCGGCGGTGACGTAGCCGCGCGCCGCCTCCTGGAAGGAGAAGTCGAGGGTGGCCGGCAGCCCGCCGCGCCGCACGTAGGTGGACGTGACCTCCTGGTCGGCGCTGTAGACCTCGCCGAACATGAAGAAGTCCTTCTTCCCCGCCTTGTCGGCGGCGCGCTTGATGCCCTGGCTGAACTGCGGCCAGAAGTCGAGGTTGACGTGCTTGACGGTGTCCAGCCGGAACCCGTCGACGTCGGTGCTGGCGATCCAGTCGCCGTACGCCTTGGTCAGGCCCCGGACCACCTCGGGCCGCTCGGTCCACAGGTCGTCGAGGCCGTAGAAGTCGCCGTACTCGCTGTTCTCGCCGGAGAAGGTGGAGTCGCCCCGGTTGTGGTACATCGTCGGGTCGTTGAGCCAGGCCGGCACCTTGACCCGGGCGTCGGCCGGGGTGGCGAAGGTCGGCGTGTACGCCCCGGAGTCCCGGTTCACCGTCGGGAAGTCCCGGGCGCCGTCGGCGTAGTTGCGGTCCTCGAACTCCCGCCCCTGCGCGTCGGTGTACGGCGCGGTCTTCTTGTCGACGTAGGCGTACCTGTCCTCGGCGTATCTGATGACGTCGGCGGTGTGGTTGACGATGACGTCGAGGTAGACCCTGATGCCCCGCTGGTGGGCCAGCTTCACCAGCCGCTTCATCTCCTCGTTGCTGCCGAAGTGCGGGTCGACCTGGGTGAAGTCGGTGATCCAGTAACCGTGGTAGCCGGCGGAGACGTCCGCGCCGCTGCCCTGCACGGGACGGTTCTTGAACACCGGCGCCAGCCAGATGGCGGTGGTGCCGAGGCCCTGGATGTAGTCGAGCTTGTCGATGACGCCCTTGAGGTCGCCGCCGTGGTAGAAGCCCTTGTCGGTGGGGTCGAGGCCGGTGCGCAGCCGGTCCCCGGTCAGGCCGCCGGTGTCGTTGCGGCGGTCGCCGTTGGCGAACCGGTCCGGGAGGACGAAGTAGAACTGTTCGGCGCGCCCCTTACCGGTGCCGGCGTCGAGCAGCGCCCCGGTGGCGGGTTCGGCGTCCCACTGGGCGGCGCCGGCCGCGGCGAGGGCGTCGATGGTGGACGGCCGGTCGGTGGCGTCGGCGCCGAGTTGACGGACGGCGACCGGGACGCCGACGAGAGCGAGGGTGAGGGTGGAGACCAGGGCGAGCAGCGCCTTGCGCGGCAGCGGGGGTTTCATCGACGGCCTTCCTATGGTCGCTGATTCGCCCGCACGCTAGCCCTTGCCGAAACATTCTGCAATACCTTGCAAACGAAGCTGCAATACGGCAGCAACCTTGCAGAACGCAGCACCGACAGGTGGTCCGGACGGCGGCCGAGGACCCGACCGGTGGGTCAGAGACCGGAGCAGGGCACCCCGTCGACCGTGCACCGCGACGGCCGGATGCTGCCGCCGGTGTTCTCGAAGTGGAACCGCAACGGCACCGACGTGCCGGGCCCGACGTTCACCCCGCTGGTGTACGTGAACACCCCGCCGGACATCCGGGGAGTGCCCTGCGGGGCGCCCTCGACCCACGAGGTGACCAGCCGGCTGCCCGGCGGCGGCACCAACCGGACCGTCCACGGCCGGGACACCCGGTCGCGGTTGTAGAGCAGCACCTCACCGATGAACGCCTCGTTGTTCCAACTGTCCCGCACGCTGAACCGGCCGGTCACCGGCGACGACGGCGGCGCGGCCGGCGGCGGTGGCGCGGGCGTGGTCGCCGGGGGCTGCCCACCGTCCGGGTCGCCGGGCGGCGGCACGACCCCGCCGGCCGGCGGCACGGGCACGTCGTCCCCGGCCGACGGCTCGCCCGGCACGACCACCACGGGCACCTCGACCGGGGGCGGATCGGTGCGGCGGGGCGTCAGCCCGGGGACCACCGGTTCGGGAAGGTTCGCCGCCACCCGGGCCGGGTTGGTCGCCCCCGAGCCGGGCAGCGAGTACGTCGGCAGCGGATCGGCCGGCCGGGCCTCGAACGCCGGCCCCCGGCTGCGGTACGACGCCAACGCGACGATCAGGAGCACCACCATCACCAGCACGCCGGTGGCGACCACGACCCATGGCGACGACGCCAGCGCACCCGCTCCGTGTGCCCGCGGTTGCGCGCGACGCATGCCGGACATGACCCTCCCTGGTCGGCCCCGTCCGAGAAGAGTAACGATTCAGGCGATTGTCGGAAAGTACCCAACGTCCGGACTTTGTCCTAACCGGACAGTTCGTTCGTCCCGTCAGCCGCGCACCCGCAGCGCGTCCACCTGGAAGTAGACCCCGCCGCGTTTGACCGCCCAGATGGTGTACCGCCCGGCCGGCAGCCCCTGCACGCTGAACACGGTCTGCTGCGGCTGGTAACGGTGCGCCCGCGCGCTCACCCGCTGCTGCTTCACCGGTCGCCCACCGGAGTCGACGACCCACACGTCGGCGTCACCGTACTCGGGGTCGCGCGAGGTGATGTAGTCCAGGCCGGTGCCGGTGAAGGTGAAGCTGAACGAGTCCCCGTCGTGGACGGTGTAGTGCACGTCGTCGCGGTGGTCGCCGTACGGCCGGTTCCGCGAGACCGCCCACCGCCCCCGGTAGGTGATGCCCGGGGCGTCGTCGTTGAGCAGCGTGGCCGGTGTCGGCGAGAGGGCCAGGGCCGACGGCGACACCGACGCCGACGCCGACGGGCTGGCCGACCGGGACGCGGCGGGCGTCCGACCGGTCGCCGGTGGGGTCGCGCCGGTCCCGCCGCCGGTGGCCCGCCGGGTGCGGGTGGGCGACGCCGATGCCGACGCCGATGCCGACCCGGTCGCCACCGGTGCCCCGGGCACCATCACGGCCTCGCTGCGTGACCCGGCACCGTGCTCGGCGTAACGATCGTGACCCACCACCGCCACCAGGGCCTTGACCAGCAGCAGGAGCAGCACGATCACCCCGATCGAGGCGAGCAGCCAGGGCATCGCGGCGACCGCCTGGGGCAGTCGGGACGTCCACCGCGTCCCACGCGTGCCCGGCATGGCCCTCCTCGGTCGACCCTGTACGCAGAGATTAGCGACCGTCCGGTAGGGATGATCACCGGGGGCGTGGCCGGGGGCGACCCGGCGGTCAGCCGGTCCGGACGACGGTGCAGATCGCCGGGCCGTCCTCGGTGCCGCGCAGCAGGTAGCGGTAGCGTTCCCCGGGCACCGCCCGGCCCTGGCTGTCCAGGAACTCCCAGCGCACCGCCACCATGGTCAGCAGCGCGGACACCGGTTCCACCTCCTCGATCAGCGCGTGCGCCGCGACCAGCTCCCGTTCCTGGTAGTCGGGGGCGGCACCCACGAAGGAGAGCGCCACCGCCGCCATCGTGCTGAACGAGAAGCTGTAGGTGTCGGCGACCACCAGCCCCGGCAGGGCGTAGCAGCCGGCGATGGTGGGCACGTCACCGGTGGTGAGCGCCACCCCGTACCGGTCGAAGAAGTCGCTCAACGTGTCGAGGTCGGTGGAAGCTCTCACGGCGACACCAATTGCCGTCCCCGGCCGCCGGCAAACCTCACCGGGGCGGGATACGCACCTCGATCTCCGCGCCGAGCCGCGCGTCGCCGGCCAGGTCCAGGTCGTCGCCGCTCCAGAACCGGCCCGGGTCGTACCAGTTGGGCCGCCGGCCGGGCGGCAGCAGCCCCATCGCCTCGTAGGTCACCGCCACCACCTCGGCGCAGTACGCGGTCTCCAGCGCGCTGTCACCCGCCGGCAGGTCGGCCCGCTCGCCTTCCCGGTCCCGCCGGCCCGGTAGCGGCAGGCGCAGCTGCGGCACCCGCCCCCGGGCCCACCGCCAGGCCAACTGGGCGGTGGACGGGAACGGGGTGCCGTCGAGCCGGGCCACCGTCCGCAGCACCGCCTGCTCCATCGTCGGATCCGCCGACGGTTCGAGCTGACGCAGCCAGGCCCGCTGGCCGTACCGGTTGGCCCAGACGCAGACCGCGTCGCGCAGGTCGTGCAGCTGCACCCCCCGCTGGTGGGTGCCGGTCCACATGTCCCGCAGCGACCGGCCCAGCTCGGCGTGCCACATCAGCGGGGGCATGTCGTCCAGCACCACCGCCATGCCGACGTGGTTGACGGGACTGTTGGTGGTGAACTGGATGGCCCGGTCCGGCACGCTGCGCCCCCGGAACACCCAGACGTCACCGGTGCGGGTCAGGTCGACGGCCTCGTCCAGGCTGATGCTCATGGGCGTCTACCCTAGGCCGATGCGGCAACGGATGCAGTGGTGGAAGGTCCTCGGGCTGGCGGGTCTCGCGGGGGTCGCCGCGACCGGGGTGGTCGTCGCCCGGGCCGAACGGCGGCGTCGCGCGTACACCCCGGAGGAGATCCGGGACCGGCTGCGGGAGCGGCACGCCCAGGCCGCGAAGCCCGCCGACGACCCGGCCTGACCGACCCCGGGCCGTCCGCCGCCGGTCGGCCGCGGCGGTGTCCACGGTGGTCCCGACGGGCGGTCCGACGGGCCGTGGACGGCTAGGCTCCCGGCATGGACGATCAGGTCGAGCGGAAACCCTTCGTGTTGGCGCCGCCCGCCGCACCGGTGGAGCGGCACGGCCAGGTCGACCTGCACCTGCCGACCGGTGACGGCCCGCACCCCGTCGTGGTGATCGTGCACGGTGCCCCACTTCCGCCGGGCGCGCCGGACCCCCGGGACTGGCTGCTCTACCGGGGCTACGGGGCGCTCCTCGCCGAGCAGGGCCTGGTCGCCGCCGTCGTCAGCTACCGGGTGACCGACCTGGCCGGGCTGCCCGCCACCGCCGACGAGATCGCGGGTCTGGTCGAGGCCGTCCGGGCCGACCCCCGGGTGGACGCGCAGCGGGTGGTGCTCTGGTTCTTCTCCGGCGGGTGCCTGTTCTCGGCCGACTGGCTGCGCGCCGCGCCGGCCTGGGTGCGCGGGATCGCGTTGACCTATCCGCTGCTCGTCCCGCTGCCCGGCTGGGAGGTGCCGCCCCGGTTCCTGCCGGTCGACGCCCTCGGCACGGGCTCGACGACACCGGTGGTGCTGACCCGGGCCGGCCGGGACAAACTCCCCGGGCTGCTGGCCGGCATCGCCACGTTCCTGGACACCGCCGCCCGCACCGGTCGACCGGTGCGCCTGGTGGAGGTGCCGGACGGTCAGCACGCCTTCGACATCCTGGACCACACCGCGCAGTCCCGCGACGCCGTCCGGGCCGCCCGGGACGCGGTGGTCGACCTGATCCGCGCCGACTGAGCCTGGGTCGACCGCCTCCCGCGCCGGGTCCGGTGCCGGGCCGGATGTCCGGTTCGGCGCGGGGTTTCCGCACCGGACAGGTCCGTTCGTGCCCGATCGTCCCGTGGCCGGGGCCACCCCCACGGCGGAATCGCCACCGGGGCCGGGGCGTTGTACCTGGCATACCACCGCCACTCCCCCGCCCCCGGGGGACGGCCCCGGAACCCCGACCGTGGAATGCGGTCGCCACCGGGTCGGTTACACCTCCCCGGACGCCCGAGCAGGTCCCCCCGATCGCCGGGCGATCCCCCTGAACTTCCGGCGACGCCCCACCCCCCTGTGGGCGTCCGCCACACCCCCGATGCAGAGGAGCACGCCACCATGCGTACCGATCTGATCCGCAAGACCGCCCTGACCGCTGCCGGCCTCGCCTTCACCACCGGCGCCATCGCCGGCCCGCTGACCGCCGCCTACGCCGCCGAGGCCCGTACCGGCGCACCCGCCGCCGTGCAGGCCGAGCGCCGGCCCGCCGGCGAGCGTGAGCTGAAGGTGGACTACCAGGCGCAGCCGAACTTCTACTACTGCGGCCCCGCGGCGACCCGCAACGCCCTGTCCGTCCAGGGCAAGAAGATCGACGTCGACGCCATGGCCAAGGAGATGCGCACCACCGAGGCCGGCACCGACAGCATCAACGACATCACCCCCGTCCTGAACAAGGAGACCGGCCGCAAGGCGTACGAGAGCACCGAGATCCGCAGCGCCAAGGCCGACGACAAGCAGACCGACGAACTGCGCGCCGACATCGTGCGTACCGTCGACGACGGCCGGGCCGTGGTGGCCAACATCGCCGGCACCGCCGTGGACACCGACGGCAACGCCCACTCCTTCGAGGGTGGCCACTACATCAGCGTCATCGGCTACCGCGACGGTGGGAAGACCGTGACCATCGCCGACTCGGCCAACCCGGACACCGCGTCCTACCGGATGAGCGTGGACAACCTCGCCGACTGGATCGCCACCCGCGGCTACTCGTCCTGACCCGGACACCGATCGGGCCGCCCCCACCACGGGGGCGGCCCGTTCGTCGTCGGTACCCGTGCGTGGGTCAGCGGTCGGTGCCGGCCGCCACCGGTTCGGCCCCGTCGGTGGTGGTCGTCGACTCCAGCCGGCGGGCGCGGCGGCGCAGCCACCAGGTGCTGGCCACCCCGCCGAGCACGGCCAGGACCAGGCCGGCCCAGGAGATGTCCTTGAGCCAGTGCTCGGCCGCCCGGCCCAGGGTGTAGAGCAGGTAGGTCGTGCCGAAGGCCCAGACCAGGCCGCCGGCCGCGTTGGCCACCAGGAACCGCCGGTACGGCACGTGCAGCGCGCCGGCCAGCGGCCCGGCCAGGATGCGCAGCAGGGCGACGAACCGGCCGAAGAACACCGCCCAGACGCCGTGCCGGGCGAAGCTCTGCTCGGCGCGGGCGAGCTGTGCGGGCCCCAGATGTTTCGGGAAGCGCCGCCCCAGCCGGGCCAGCAGCGGACGACCACCCCGGCGACCGACCGCGTAGCCGACGGAGTCGCCGACGATCGCGCCGAACGCCGCCGCGGTGGCGACCCAGTGCGGCTCGACCACCCCGGTGGCGGCCAGCAGGGCGGAGCTGACCAGCACGATCTCGCCCGGCAACGGGACACCCATGCTCTCGACGCCGATCACCCCGGCGACGATCAGGTAGACCACCCCCGGGGGAAGCGCTACGAGCCAGTGCTGAACGTCGACCACTGCGGCACCCCTTCCGACCCGACCTCGAACCCTACCCGCGCCGAACGGGCCGGGCGGGCCCCCCGGGAAGGCGGTACGGTGCGGTCAGCGGGGTGCGAGCAGGCCCCGGTCGGTCATGAAGGCGTGCAACGTCGCGGCGTCCCCGGGGGACATCAGCCAGCGGGGGATCACCGTCGCCGGCATCCGGCCGACGTACACGATCCAGAAGTCGCCGGCCTCCCGCACCTGCGCCACCCCGTCCCAGGCGATGCCGCCGGACTCCGAGCCGCTGCGCATCATGATGTTGTCGTCGGTGATGTCGTAGCCGCCCTCGACCGCGTAGTCGTCGGAGCGGCGTCGGGCCCGCCAGCGCACCCACGGCGCGTAGAGCGTCGACAGCAGCCCGCCCACGAGCAGCACCAGCCACAGTGACGAGAGCCGACCGCCCCGGGAGACGAGCAGGCCGGCCGCTCCGGCCGTCGCCAGCGCCACGCCGATGAGGGTGAACCGGCGCAGCCGGACGCTGCTGAGCGCGGCGGCCACCCGGCCCGGGTAGGCGGGGTCGGCGGGGACGTCGAAACGGATGTGCACGCGGAAACGATAGTGCGGCGCGCGGCCGGGCGATCAGTCGAGGCAGAACTCGTTGCCCTCGACGTCCTGCATCACCAGGCACGACTCGTCGTGGCCGGCGGCGGGCAGCAGGCGTACCCGGGTCGCGCCGAGGGCGACCAGCCGGGCGCACTCCGCCTCCAGCGCGGCCACCCGCTGCTCGCCGACCAGCCCGGTGCCGACCCGTACGTCGAGGTGCAGCCGGTTCTTGACCACCTTGCCCTCGGGCACGCGCTGGAAGAACAGTCGCGGGCCCGCGCCGGACGGGTCGACGCAGGCGAACGCGGAGCCCTGACGCTCGGGCGGCAGGGACCTGTCGAACTCGCCCCAGTCGGCGAACCCCGGCGGGGGTGGGGGCACGACGTAGCCGAGCACCTCGCACCAGAAGCGGGCGACCCGCTCGGGCTCCGCGCAGTCGACGGTGACCTGGACCTGCTTGACCGACGCCATCGGCACACCGTAGCGGCCGGGTCCGACACGACGGCGCTCAGCGATCGGGGCCCGCCGGCGGTGCCGTCCGGTCGGGCAGCGGGGCGACGAACTCCAGCCGGTTGCCGTGCGGGTCGGCGGTGTGGAAGCGGCGCATCCCGGGCAGCTCGTCGTCGTCACCCCAGGTGACCGGATGCCCGGCGCGGGCCAACCGGTCGGCGAGCGCGTCGAGGTCGGGGCGCAGCAGGGCGGGGTGCGCCTTGCGGGCGGGCCGGAAGTCGATCTCGACACCGAGGTGCAGTTCGGCGTCGTACCCGGTGAACCAGCAGCCGCCACGGGCGGCGAGGGCCGGGGGTTTGGGTTTCTCGGTCAGGCCGAGGATGCCCACGTAGAAGGCCCGGGAGGACGCCTCGGTACCGGGCGGGCAGGCGAGCAGCACATGATGGATCATGGTGGCACCTCCTCGTCCCGAACCCTGGCACGAGGTTGCGTCGATAGCAAGACGGACGTACGGTTTTGTTGGAAGACGACGAATCGGCAGTAAGTGTTACCTAACCTGGGCGACGTTCCGCCCGGTGCGACAGACTGCTCAGGACTACTCACGGTCGCTGGTGTGAAGGAGTACGACGTGGCGAGCCTCGACACCTTCGGTGCGAAGACCCAGCTACGCGTCGGAGACGCGAGCTACGAGATTTTCAGGATCAACCAGGTGCCGGGGCACGACAGACTGCCCTACAGCTTGAAGATCCTGCTGGAGAACCTGCTGCGGACCGAGGACGGCGCGAACATCACCGCCGACCACATCTCCCAGCTCGGCTCCTGGGACCCCACCGCCGACCCGAGCGTGGAGATCCAGTTCACCCCGGCGCGGGTGCTGATGCAGGACTTCACCGGCGTACCCTGCGTGGTCGACCTGGCCACCATGCGCGAGGCGGTCCGCGACCTCGGCGGCGACGCCACCAAGGTCAACCCCCTCGCACCGGCCGAGCTGGTCATCGACCACTCGGTCATCGCCGACCTGTTCGGCCGCGAAGACGCCTTCGCCCGCAACGTCGAACTGGAGTACGAGCGCAACAGGGAGCGCTACCAGTTCCTGCGCTGGGGCCAGACCGCGTTCAACGAGTTCAAGGTCGTCCCGCCCGGCACCGGCATCGTGCACCAGGTCAACATCGAGTACCTGGCCCGGACGATCATGGAGCGCAACGGCCAGGCGTACCCGGACACCGTCGTCGGCACCGACTCGCACACCACCATGGTCAACGGCCTGGGCGTGCTGGGCTGGGGCGTCGGCGGCATCGAGGCCGAGGCCGCGATGCTCGGCCAGCCGGTCAGCATGCTCATCCCCCGGGTCGTCGGCTTCAAGCTCGCAGGCGAGATGCCGGCCGGCACCACCGCCACCGACCTGGTGCTCACCATCACCGAGATGCTGCGCAAGCACGGCGTCGTCGGCAAGTTCGTCGAGTTCTACGGCCCCGGCGTCAGCGCCGTGCCGCTGGCCAACCGGGCCACCATCGGCAACATGTCCCCCGAGTACGGCTCCACCGTCGCGATCTTCCCGATCGACGCCGAGACCGTCCGCTACCTGGAGCTGACCGGCCGCGACGCGGCCCAGGTGGCGCTGGTCGAGGCGTACGCCAAGGAGCAGGGGCTCTGGCACGACCCGGAGCGTGAGCCGGACTACTCCGAGCGCCTGGAGCTGGACCTGGGCACCATCGAGCCGTCCCTGGCCGGGCCGAAGCGCCCGCAGGACCGGGTGCCGCTCGGGGCCGCCAAGACGCTGTTCCGCTCGGCGCTGACCGACTACGTCGCCGACGACTCCGCCGTTGAGCGTGACCTCAAGCCCGGGGTCGCCCGCGAACAGCTGCCCCGGGGCGCGAACGGCCCGGCCGACGAGGCCAGCGCCGAGTCGTTCCCGGCCAGCGACCCGCCGGCCAACGACTTCAGCGACCCCGCCGACGAGCCGCGCGACCTGGAGACCGCCGCCGTCGGCGCCGGTGGCCGGGCCAGCAACCCGGTCCGGGTCACCGGCAGCGACGGCGTGGAGTACGAGCTGGACCACGGCGCGGTGGTGATCGCCGCGATCACCTCCTGCACCAACACCTCCAACCCGCAGGTGATGATCGGGGCCGCCCTGCTGGCCCGCAACGCCGTCGACAAGGGCCTGTCCCGCAAGCCGTGGGTCAAGACCACCCTGGCGCCCGGCTCCAAGGTCGTCATGGACTACTACGAGCGGGCCGGCCTGACGCCGTACCTCGACAAGCTCGGTTTCAACCTGGTCGGCTACGGCTGCACCACCTGCATCGGCAACTCCGGTCCGCTGCCCGAGGAGGTGTCCGCCGCCGTCAACGAGCACGACCTGTCGGTGGTGTCGGTGCTGTCCGGCAACCGGAACTTCGAGGGCCGGATCAACCCGGACGTCAAGATGAACTACCTGGCGTCCCCGCCGCTGGTGGTGGCGTACGCGCTCGCCGGCACGATGGACATCGACCTGGCCAACGAACCGCTCGGCGAGGACACCGGGGGCAACCCGGTGTACCTGCGCGACATCTGGCCCAACACCGCCGAGATCCAGGACGTCATCGCCCAGGCGATCGGCGCGACCGGGTTCAGCGCCGCGTACGCCGACGTGTTCGCCGGTGACGAGCGCTGGCAGTCGCTGCCCACCCCGACCGGCGACACCTTCGCCTGGGCCGACGACTCCACCTACGTGCGCAAGCCCCCGTACTTCGAGGGGATGCAGCAGGAGCCGACCCCCGTCGTCGACATCACCGACGCCCGGGTGCTGGCCAAGCTGGGCGACTCGGTCACCACCGACCACATCTCCCCGGCCGGCGCGATCAAGGCCGACTCCCCCGCCGGCCGGTACCTCGCCGAGCACGGCGTGCCGCGCCACGAGTTCAACTCGTACGGCTCCCGCCGGGGCAACCACGAGGTGATGATCCGGGGCACCTTCGCCAACATCCGGCTGCGTAACCAGCTACGGCTCCCCGGCGCCGGTTCCGATGCGGGAGCTGCGCTCCCTGAAGGCGGCTTCACCGTCAACCACCTCACCGGCGAGCAGACCACCATCTACGACGCCTCCACCGCCTACCAGGCCGCCGGCGTGCCGCTGGTCATCCTGGCCGGCAAGGAGTACGGCTCCGGCTCGTCGCGGGACTGGGCGGCCAAGGGCACCATGCTGCTCGGCGTCCGGGCGGTCATCGCCGAGTCCTACGAGCGCATCCACCGGTCCAACCTGATCGGGATGGGTGTGCTGCCGTTGCAGTTCCCGGTGGACACCACCGCCGAGTCGCTCGGTCTCACCGGCACGGAGACCTTCTCCATCACCGGGGTGACCGCGCTCAACGACGGCGACACCCCGCGTACGGTGCGGGTCAGCACCGACACCGGCGTCGAGTTCGACGCGGTGGTCCGGATCGACACCCCCGGCGAGGCGGACTACTACCGCCACGGCGGCATCCTCCAGTACGTGCTGCGCCGCATGATCGCCAGCTGACGTCCGGCACGGACGACACGGGCCCCCTCCGCTCGCGGAGGGGGCCCGTCGCGTCGGCGCGCGGTGCGGTCGCGGTCAGCCGCCGGTCGCCCGGCGGCGGGTCTCGCGGGTCTTCATCGCGTGCTCCAGCAGGGTGATCAGCACGCTGCGGCCGGACTCCCGCTGCCGGGCGTCGCAGAGCAGCAACGGCACCTCCGGGTCCAGGTCCAGCGCCGCGCGGATCTCGTCGAGGCCGAACCGGCGGGCGCCCTCGAAGCAGTTCACCGCCACCACGAACGGGGTGCCCCGACCCTCGAAGTAGTCGATGGACGGGAAGCAGTCGGCCAACCGCCGGGTGTCGGCCAGCACCACCGCGCCGAGCGCCCCCACCGCCAGCTCGTCCCACAGGAACCAGAACCGGTCCTGCCCCGGGGTGCCGAAGACGTAGAGCACCAGGTCGTTGCTGATGGTGATCCGGCCGAAGTCCATCGCCACCGTGGTGGTGCTCTTGCGTTCCACACCGGACAGGTCGTCGACGCCGATGCCGGTCTCGGTCAGCACCTCCTCGGTCCGCAGCGGACGGCTCTCGCTGACCGCCCCGACCAGGGTCGTCTTGCCGGCCCCGAAACCGCCCGCCACCAGAACCTTGAGCGCGGTGGGCAGCACCCGCGCCCCCGCCGGACGTTCAGAGTGCCCGTAGTCCATTGATCACCGCCTCGTAGATGCTCTCGTCGTTGACACCGGCCGGCTCCCGGGGTTCCTGTACCCGGACCAGGTCCCGCGCCACCAGGTCACCGAGGAGCACCCGTACGGTGCCCACCGGCAGGTCCAGTCGGGCGGCGATCTCGGCCACCGACTGCATGCGTTGGGTCAGCGCCACGATCGCCACGTGTTCCGGGCCCAGCCCGGCCTCCTCGACCGCGTTCGTCCGGGTCGCCGTGACCAGCGAGATCAGGTCGAACGAGCCGGTCACCGGGCGGGCCCTACCCCGGGTGACCGCGTACGGGCGGACCACCGGGCCCGCGTGGTCGTCGACCCACTGTTCGTCCGTGGGGTCGCCGTCACCGGCCATCGCGGTCAGTTCCCGCCGGACGGCTGATCGACGCCCCGGGCCGGGGACGCCACGTACTTGCCCACCCGGGCGACAAGCATCGCCATCTCGTACGCGATCAGGCCGACGTCGGCGTCCGTGCCGGCCAGCACCGCCAGGCACGCGTTCGGCCCGGCCGCCGTGACGAACAGGAACGAGGACTCCATCTCGATGATGGTCTGCTGGACCTGCCCGCCGCCGAACCGTTTCCCGGCGCCCCGGGCCAGGCTCTGGATGCCGGCGGCCATCGCGGCGAGGTGTTCGCCGTCGTCCCGCCCCATCCCCTCGGACGCGGCCATCAGCAGGCCGTCCGTGGAGAGCGCGACGGCGTGCTCGGCCTGCTTGACCCGGCCGACCAGATCGTCAAGCAACCACGTCAGGTCGGCACCGGATGCCGTCGTCTGCCCCACTCGTCGTCCTCTTCCCCGGCGCGTGCGCCGTGCTCGTTGCCGTCCCGTCGGCGGTGTCGCATCCGTCGCGACGCCGTCAGCCCGCCGGGTTGTCCGCGTCGTCCGGCCGCTCGCCGGCGCGGGTGCCCTCCAGCAGCCGGGCCGCGTCGCTGCGACCGCGTCGGGTGCCCGACTGGTAGGCGCTCATCAGTTGGCGTACCTGCTCGGGGGCGCGCCGCGGAGGGCCTACGGCCCCGGTCTCCCCGGCGTTCGGGGAAGCCCGCAGCTCGGGTGCCAGGTTCGCCTGGCGCACCCGCACCGGCAGGCCCGCGTCGGTCACCGGCCCTTCCACAGTAGGCGACGGCGGGTCGACGCCATCGTCCGCCGTCCGCCCGTCCCCGGTCGGCCGGTCGGCCGGGTCGGGCCCGCCCGACCGGTCCGTGACCGGCCCGGCGTCGACCGGCCCGGCAGCCGTCGGGGCCGGTCCGGGGCAGATCGGAAGAGCACAC